>NZ_CAUPYC010000035.1:0-41878 GCF_963515335.1 uncultured Paenibacillus sp.
GGCCTACGCCGTCGCCGCCGGGCAGCGGGCGTGGACGGACGCCCGCAACGTCACCGCGCTCGCCGACCTTGCGGAGGCGGCGGCAAGCGGCGGGCGCGCGCCGATGGTCGTGGCGGTGGGCACGATCGTGTCCGCGGTCGACATCGACGGCGACCGCGTCAGCTTTCGCGCGGACCTGGCGACCGTCCGCGTACAAGGCGCCGCGCCGCGCGGGCTCCGCGAGCGCGTGCAGGTGCAGGTCCGGCTCGCGGAGCGGCCGGAGCTGCAGACCGCCGCCCGCTGGAAGCGCGGCGACAGGCTGCGGCTGTCCGGCATGCTGGAGCGTCCGGCGCAGGCGACCAACTTCGGCGGCTTCAATTACCGCCGCTACCTGTACGGGCAGCGCATTCACTGGCTGCTTAAAGCGGACGGCGCCAAGTCGGTCGCTATCGCCGGACGGGAGCGTTTGTCGACGGCTGCGCTGCTGCGGCCGTTCGATGCAGTCCGGGCCCGACTTGGCGCGGGCATGGATGTTTTGTTTCCGGTGGAACAATCCGGTTACATGAAGGGACTTGTGCTGGGCGTGCGGGCCGATATCGATCCGGAGCTGTTCCGGCAGTTCTCGCAGCTTGGGCTCACGCATATATTGGCGATCTCGGGCTTGCACGTCGCCGTTTTTCTTTTTGGACTGGGCGGCTTGCTTCGCTTTATGCGGCTTTCCCGTGAAGCCGTTTATGAGCTGCTCTGTTTTGCCGTGCCGGTATATGTTCTGCTGTCCGGAGCGTCCCCGTCGGTTGTCCGAGCCGGCGTGATGGCCGTTCTCGGACTTACTGCGGCACGCTTCAACCGCCTGAAGGACGGTCTGCATGTGCTGTGCGCCGCCGCGCTTTTCATGCTGATCTGGAATCCCTACTACCTGACCGACGTCAGTTTTCAGCTTTCGTTCGCAGTGACTGCGGGACTGATCCTCGGCGTTCCGCCCGTCCGCCGTATGCTGCCGAGGCCGAAGCGGGGCGGGGCGCTGCTTGACCTCATCGCCGTATCCGCGGTCGCCCAGGCCGTGTCTTTTCCGCTGTCCATTTATTATTTCAATCAATTTCATTTGCTTTCGCTTCCGGCCAATATCGTGCTGGTGCCGTTCATCAGCTTTATCGTCATGCCGGTCGGCGCCGCGGCTTTGTTTGTCTCTTATGCGTGGCTGCCTGCGGGGAAACTGCT
This sequence comes from uncultured Paenibacillus sp., assembly GCF_963515335.1. NCBI lineage: Bacteria > Bacillati > Bacillota > Bacilli > Caryophanales > Paenibacillaceae > Paenibacillus > uncultured Paenibacillus sp. Next base: position 1,198 of record NZ_CAUPYC010000035.1, read on the forward strand.
TGCCTTCGGCGCCGATGCGGCAAACGCGGCAACCTTTGCTTTTACCGATTGGCTGTCGCGTACCGAGTCTTTGCGGACCATCTGGCCTTCGCCGCCCGTGTGGTGGATTATTGCTTGGTATGCGGGACTAGGTATTCTGCTCCGGCTGCTTCCGGCATTACCGCTCGAACAGCAGAATCCCGGGACGGATAACCCGAAAAATCCGGCAGGAGACACAGAAACGCAGCCGCTTGGCTCGCAAAGCCGTCCGAATAGTCCGCCACATGTACAGCCCTGCAGCCTGTACACATTGCCGGACAGAGTCCATGCTTCCGATTCAGGTTGGCGCGGCTTGTTGAAGCCCATCATGGCCACGGCAGCGCTCGCCGGCTTGCTCATATACGCTTATGCACCCGACCGGTTCGACCGCTCCGGTCGGGTGCAGTTTCTGGACGTGGGCCAAGGCGATGCGATTCACATCCGTACGCCGGGCGGCAAGCAGCTGCTCATCGACGGCGGCGGCGCGATCCGTTATCGCAAACCGGACGAGGCTTGGCGGGAGCGGCGGGATCCGTTTGAAGTCGGAAGAAAAACGGTCGTTCCGCTTCTGTTAAAACGCGGCGTTCATGCCATCGATTTGCTTGTCGTGACGCATCTGGACGCCGATCATATCGGGGGGTTGAAGGAGGTGCTGAGATCGATTCCGGTTAAAGCGATATTATGGAACGGCACGCTGAAGCCCGGTGCCGAGTCGAAAAATCTGCTCCGCGAGGCGGCCCGGCGGAAAATCCCGGTCATAGCGGCCGACTCCGCTTTGCCGGTTTACCGCCCGGACGCCGATACGTCGCTGCGCATCCTTTGGCCGCGTCCGGCCGCGCCGGCGCGTACGGGAGGGCTGCCTGTCCTGGAAAAACAGAATGATCTAAGCGTGGCCGTGCAGCTCACGATGTATGAACGCACGTTTGTGCTGGCCGGCGATATGGGATCGACGACCGAGCGGTCGATTCTGGAAAGCTTTCCGGATACAAGCATGCTTGATTCCGGGGACGATGACGAATCTGGCCGTTCCGCCGTCGACGGCAGACGGCCCCCGTCGTCCGCGTACCCCGCCGTCGCCGATGCCGCCGATGTCGCCGTCACAGCCCCGATCGACGTGCTGAAGCTGTCGCATCACGGCAGTAAAAACTCCTCAAGCGCGGAGTGGCTCTCCTACTGGCGTCCCCTGGAGGCGGCCGTCTCGGTGGGGCGAAACAATTTCTACGGCCATCCGAATCCCGACACGCTGCAACGGGCCGCCAGGATCGGCGCGACGGTGCGCCGCACCGACGAGGACGGAGAAATCCAATACGACGTCGGCCGCGGCTACCTGCGCGTTCGCACGAAAATCACAAGGCCGCAACGGGCAAGCGGTAATAAGGCCATGATACAACGCTAATACGGCGTGGAGGGGATTATGCTGTCGGCTATCTTAATATTCGGCCTCGTTTCCTGATAGTTGCAGCCGCAGTTGCGAGTAAAGCCGAAGGGGCCGGCCCTGAGTCATCCGCGATGACCAAGGGCCGGCCCCTGCTTTTTTCACATTTCATGATCCATACTGCCAGCGGCTATTGAGGGTTCGTGGTCCAAATCCCCGCAGTCTTCAGGAACACCCTTGGCGGCAGCTTCAAGCCTGCCAGGATCAGCTCGGCCACATCCTCGGGCTGCATCATCCGGTCCTCGTCGCCGATCGGCAAGCCCGCGTTCGCGGCAAGCTCCGTATTTACCGTGCTCGGCGACAAAGCCGTGACCCGAATGTTCGATTTCCGGACCTCCTGCATCAGCGCCTCCGTCATGCCGAGCACGGCAAACTTGGAGGCGCAGTAAGCGGAGCCCCTGGCGAAGCCGCGTTCGCCGGCGGTCGACGCGACATTGACGATGGAGCCTGCATTCTGCTCAAGCATGGTCGGCAGAACGGCCCGGGTGACGTAATACGTGCCCATGAGATTGACCTGAATGATCCGCTCCCATTCGGCGGGATCCATCTCGAGCAGCGTGCCGAATGTGGCCGTGCCGGCATTGTTGACCAGAATATCGACGGAGCCCAGCCGGCCGATGAGCGCTTCGACCGCCTTGCCGACCTCGCCCTGGCTGGTGATGTCGGCTTCGGCCGCATGCACCCGAACGCCGAATTCGCCGGACAGCTGCTCCTGCACCGCTTTAAGATCCGCGCCGCTTCTGGCGATCAGGCCCAGATGCACGCCTTCCCGCGCCAGAGCGGCAGCCGTCGCTTTGCCTATGCCTTTTCCGCCGCCCGTAACGATTGCCGTTTTGTTCGTTAACGACATTCTCTCATTCACTCCTCTTCGAAAACCATTTTTACTAACTTCATTATAGTCAACCTGCCGGCGCCGCACAAATCACAAATTACGAGCAAAACTACCAGGCCGGAATCCGTATACGCCCCGACCGATTTCTGTTATCCTTAAGACTGGACTACTTTGGTCTTTTGTCCTATATTTCTTATCCGATTCTTAAAATTTCCTAAAATAAGCCGACGGAAAAAGTGCAACCTTTCCCCCGACAATCACGTCTGGAAGGTTGCAAGAGAGGGGGATCCTTCGTGGTGGAGCCTGGTCTCATACGAGCCGCTCAATCGGGCGATCGCGACGCCCTAATCACTCTATTGCGCGAAATAGAAACCCACGTGTACCGAACCGCCTACTACATTCTCAACAACGAGCAGGACGCGATGGACGCGGCGCAGGAAGCGCTCATCCGCATATACACCAGAATCAATTCCTATGAAGAAAAGGCTCAGTTCAAGACGTGGGTGCAGCGGATCGTTACGAATATCTGCATCGACAAGTTTCGCCGCAGCAAGCCGACCGTATCGATCGAGGAGCACGATATGGTATTCCGCGAGAAGCAGAGTGTGGAAGAGGAAGTGCTGTCCACTTATGCGGCGAAGGATATTCGGGAGGCCATCGAGAAGCTGCCCGAGCATCATCGGGCGGTTGTGGTGCTTCGATACTTGCAGGACTTTTCGTATAACGAAATTGCGGATTCGCTCGACCTGCCGTTAAACACGGTGAAATCTTATTTATTCCGGGCAAGACAACAGCTTCAATCGCTGCTTCAAGATTATCAGAAAGGGGGTGTCCGAGGATGACATGTCAAGAGGTGATGGACTATATGCAACGCCATTTGGATGGCGATCTAGACGAATACGAAACCGAAATCCTGAAGGAGCACACCAGGCATTGTCCCGATTGCGCGGCCATGTACGAACGGCTGAAGCTTCTGTCCGCCGAGCTGGAGAGCTTGCCGAAGGTCATGCCGCAATACAGCCTCGTTGACGCCATCCTGCCGCAATTGGAGCGAATCGAACCGGCCGTCCACGCCGATCCGCATTCCGGACCTTCCAAGCCGGTGCCGCTCATGCCTGTCGTGCTTCCCGGTGACCTCGATCCGCGCCGGGCCGCGAAGCGGCCGACGCGGCGCTGGACGGAACGCATCTCGGTGCGGGCGCTCGCCGGCGTCGTCGCCGCCGGCCTGGTCGTCGGCCTGTTTCTGGTCACGTACAATCCGAATGCGGCGAACGATCTGTTTACCGGCGGCGCCGCGATGGATTCCGCGGATTCAAGCTCGTCTTCGGACGCGGCCGGTGACGCCGCCGCGACCGATCAAGCCGGCCCGCTGTTCAACAAGGAAACAACCGGCAAGAACGATGCCAGCCCCTCGTCTTCTTCCGGCAACGACGCATCCGCAAATTCTGCGGATACGGCTGACCCTGCGCTGGAGATCGCCCAGCCGGCGCCGTCCGATAACGGCGCGGAGCGGGCGGACAACGGCAGCGGTCAAGCGCCCGAGCGTCGGAGCGGGCAGAGCGAGCCTGCGCCGGCTTCGCCCCCGAAGAAGGAGCAGGAGAAAAGCGCCGCCGCGGTTGTGCCGGTCGAGCCGGACAATGACGGCGCTTCGAGCTTCTCTGCAGGCGCCGCGGACGGTTCGGCCGACGGTTCGGCGAACGGCAACGGTTCCGCCGGTTCGGGCAATGCCGCAGACAGAAATACCGGTGCGGCAGATGCAAAGGCGGATAACCGAACGCCTGCGGGGGAGAACCGATCCGGCGCCGAGGAAAACGTCCCGGCGGGGGAGTTGGAAGATTCCGCAGAGAGCCAGAGAGACAAAATGGGAACCATGACGGCACCTTCCTCCGCGGAGCATTCGGTTTCGCCGGACGGCGCGTATTCGGCGCATGTTGCGGAGTCGAAGCTTACCGTCTATGACGGGGCAACCGGCGCAATCCTGTTCCAGAGCCGGGAATGGACCGGGGAAGCGGTTCTGGGCGTCTGGTCGGATGACGGCCGGTTTATCGAATACGAGGTTCACCGAAGCGACGGCACCGTCGAGCGGTTCCGGGTGAACGTCGAAGAAGGCACCGAAACGAAAATTTAACGTAAATTAACGAAAAACGACCCGATCTCCGCACACTTTCCGCTCTGCCGCGTACATTATAGAAGCAGGGGTTACAGAGCGAGAAAGCCTTGATCTTCGTATGACCGTCCGCGGCAGGCGCCATGGACCTGCGGCCGACGTTTATATAGATCATCGAGGACAAAGGGATGAAGCCTTCCCGGGCATCATCCCTTTGTTGCGCGTTTGGCGGGCGAAGGGAGCGAGAGCATGAACCCGAGCGTTGCGGCAAAAGAAATCAACAGCGGCCAGGTTAGGCCGTTCTATGTGCTGTTCGGCAAGGACAGGTACCGGATGCAGGAATTCGTTTCCTATTTGACGGAAAGACTGCTCGGCCCGGATGAGCGCGAGCTCGGCGTGGTGAAGTTCGACACGGCGGAGACGCCGGTGGAAGAAGCGGTGCTGGAAGCGGAGACAATGCCGTTCTTCGCCAGCCGCAAGCTGGTGCTTGTCCGCGACCAGTCGGTATTCGCCTCAGCGGCAAAGGAGGGCAAAATCCAGCACGACACGGATCGGCTGCTCGCTTATGTCAAACAGCCGTCGGACACGAGCGTGGTCGTGTTCGCCGTTCACCACGACAAGTTGGACGAGCGCCGCAAAATCGTCAAAACGCTGAAGGAAAAAGATGCCGTCATCGCTTTTCCGGAGCTTGAAGGCGCCGAGCTTACCCGCTGGGTCGTTCGCCGCGCCAAAGGCCAGAACCGCACGATGTCGGAAGCGGCGGCGGAGCGGCTGATCATTCGGGTCGGCTCCAACCTGCAGGCGCTCTCGCAGGAAACGGACAAGCTGTGCCTGCATGCCGGCGACGGCGGCACGATCGAAGCGGAGCAGGTCGACGCGCTGACGACTCCGACGCTGGAGGAGGATGTGTTCGCGCTGATCGACGCGATGGCGTCCTCCCGCATAGACAGGGCGCTGGCGCTGTACCGGCACCTGCTCGTCCGCAAGGAGGAGCCGATCAAAATCGCGGCGCTGATCGCCCGGCAATTCCGGATCATGCTGCAAATCAAGGAGCTGGAGCAGCGCTCCTATTCCCAGCAGCAGATGGCGTCGCAGCTTGGTCTGCATCCCTATGCGGTGAAGCTGGCGGCGGAGAAGGCGCGCGGCTGGACAACCGAGCGGCTGGGCGGCCGGCTGGAGCAGGCGGCCGAGCTCGATTACCGGATGAAAACCGGCCAGATCGACAAGGAGCTGGGACTGGAGCTGTTCCTGCTCTCCCTCGGCGCCTGAGCGGGCCGGCATAGCGGTCGGTTCACCGGATCCGCAGCGAAGCGCAAAGAAAAGCCCGCAGTCGCGATCGATCGATCGCGTGCGGGCTTTTGCATGTATACAACGGTTCCGCTCGAACCTTATGCTTGAGCCGAAAGGGCGTTAAGCTTCTTGGCAAGACGGGATTTTTTGCGGGCGGCCGCATTTTTATGGATCAGGCCTTTCGTTACGGCTTTGTCCAATTTCTTGGTAGCCGCGACGAGCGCTGCTTTGGCGGCTTCGGCGTCGGTTCCCGCGATCGCTGCGTCGGCTGCTTTAACGGCCGTACGAAGTGCGGATTTCTGCGAAGCGTTAAGCGCACGGCGTTTTTCGCTCGTTTTGACGCGCTTGATGGCGGATTTAATGTTTGGCATGTGGTTCACCTCCTGAAAGCGGAAATACCCAATACTGCTTTTAACAACAACTTGAAATATTCTATCACGGCGCAACCCAAAATGCAATAGCGTCACAGGCCGCATCACACGCCGCGCAACAGGCCGCGCAACAGGCCGCCGCTATGCCCCGGAATCGCCGCATAGAAACGTCCCCCGCCGCGCATGATAATGCAAAAACAGCCTTGGGAGGATTTGCCGGCCATGATGGAACATGAACTTGATTTACGGCAGTATAATGTACGGACGGACCTGGCGCTGGAGGCCAAGGAGCTTGCCGAAGCCTCCGGTAACGCAGCGCTTCAGGGCGTGCGGACCGAGACCGTTCAGGAAGAGGGCGTCACGATTACGCGCATGAGCATCGAGAACGAAATCGGGGCCAACGCCATCGGCAAAATGATCGGGCAGTACGTCACGCTCGAGGTGCCCGGCCTGCGCAACCAGGACACCGGGCTGCAGGATCGCGTCGCCACGCTGTTTGCCCGGGAATTTGAAGCGTTCCTGCAAAGGGTGGGCGTCGGCAAAAACGCCAAAACGCTGATCGTCGGCCTCGGCAACTGGAACGTAACGCCGGACGCGCTCGGTCCGCTCGTCGTCGAGAATACGATGGTGACCCGCCATTATTTCGAGCTCATGCCCGATCAAGTGGCCCCCGGCTATCGCCCGGTCAGCGCGGTGGCGCCGGGGGTGCTCGGCATAACGGGCATCGAGTCGAGCGAAATCGTGCAGGGCATCGTGCAGCGCACCGGGCCGGACCTGATTATCGCAATCGACGCGCTTGCCTCCAAAGCGATCGAGCGTGTGAACACGACGATCCAGATCGCCGACACGGGCATTCATCCGGGCTCGGGCATCGGCAATAAACGCAAGGGCCTTACGCAGCAAATACTGGGCGTTCCCGTCATCGCGATCGGCGTGCCGACGGTCGTCTATGCGTCGACAATCGTCAATAACTGCATCGAGCTGCTGTCCGAGCATTTCAAGCGGCAAACCGACAACGCGGGCCCGATCATGGGAATGATTCAATCGCTGCCGGAAAATGACCGGCTTCAGCTGGTGCGCGAGGTGCTGCAGCCTGTAGGCAACGATTTGCTGGTTACGCCGAAGGACGTCGACCAGTTTATCGAAGATATCGCCAACATTATCGCCAGCGGCCTGAACGCCGCTCTTCATGACGCGATCGACTCCAACAACGTCGCCGCGTATACGCACTGACCTTTTCCGCGGTTTCCTGAGAGGCTGCACGCGTATATACACTGACCTTTCTACGATTGCAATCCGCGATTCTAGCAAAACGGCTTCTATCGGTTCTAGTTCTAGCATTCCCGACTCTCTCATAAGCTGGTAGTGACCGGTGGCAAGAGAATGCGCGGAATGAGGAGGAACCGAACCTTGAAACGAATCGTCGCCCTGTTGGATGGACCACGCAGCAGTGAAGCTGTTCGACGGTTGCTCGCCAGCGGACGCGCCTTCGCGGCGCTGACCGTATGCTCAATGCTGTTCTTCGTAATCGCCGGGTTCGCCGGCTTGGCCTACAAGCAAGCCTCGTCTTCCCCCGTCACCTCGATGAAGGGGTTTGCGGCGGCCGTGTCCAGCGGCTTTTTTATCGGCATGCTCGGCATGGAGATGCCGGCCCTTCAATCGACCGATTCGGCCGGAGCCGTATCCGGCACGGAAACCGCTTCGTTTCTCGTGCGGCTGCTGACCGGGATTAACCCGAAGGACCCGCACAGCCTCCTCGCCGGGGAAATGCCGGGCTTCCAGAACGGCGACGCGATTCTGCTGCGCAGCGGCAGCGGCAGCGGCAGCGACGTTGCGGCCGGTCCGGAGGAGCACCAACCGATTCCGCAGCCCGAAGCCGTGGAGGAAACGGAGCCGAGCGGAAGCAGCGGAGCGGACGGGAACACGGATGCCGGCCCGGCGGACACGCCGGCGGACGACGGCGCCGTTCCGGAGGAAGCGGAGGACGCCGATCCGCCCGGGCAGCCCGAAGCGCCGGCGAAGCCGACGACAGGCGGTCGCAAGGTCGTGTTCATCTATCATTCCCACAACCGGGAATCGTGGTTTCCGGAACTGAAGGCGGGCACGAAAGACCCGAATTCAAGCCGGAAGAATATTACGCTCGTCGGCAAAAGGCTGGCGCAGCGGCTGGAGGCGCGCGGAGTGGGCGCGGAAAGCTCGAGCATCGATTATCCGACCGCCATCAAAGACTTCCGTTGGGAGCTGTCGTATAAGTATTCAAAGCAGACGGTCGTCGAGGCGATGGCTAAAAACGACGATTTCACGTTCTTTTTCGACGTGCACCGCGATTCCCAGACCCGTAATCTGACGACCGCCACAATCGACGGCAAAGACTACGCGCAGGTTTACTTCGTTATCGGGAACCGCAATCCGAATTGGCGCCGGAACGAGGCGTTCGCCACCAAAATCCACGAGGGGCTGGAGCGGAAATATCCCGGCATTTCGCGCGGCGTTTGGGGCAAATCCTCGAAAACGGGCAACGGCGAGTACAATCAATCGCTGTCTGCCGAGAGTCTCATCATTGAAGTCGGAGGCGTCGACAATACGCTCGAGGAATCTTACCGGACGGTCGACGCGCTGGCGGACGTCATCTCGGACATTTATTGGGAGTACGAGAAGGTTAACGCGAACCCGGCGGAGAAACCGGCGGTTTTACTGGCGGAAAGGGAAGGATGATCGGGAATGTGGAAAAAAAGACCGTGGAAATACGCGCTGCTCGGCGGCTTGGTTGTGACGGCGGTGCTGTACGGCATTGAATGGTCTTCTCAAGGGATCGGCGAAGTCTACGGACCTTTGGACGATCAGGCGGAGCTCCGGGCCGAAAGCGAAACGTCGACGCCGGAGACGGAGACCCCGCTGATGACGGACGGATACGACGAACGGATGCAGACCGCGCGGCTTGAAGCGGAACGCCGCTTGCGGGAAGCGCAGGAGGATTTGAACCGGCTGTCCGCGACGATTGAACAGAATCCCCGGGAGCTCCCCGGGGTGCCGGCGGAGTTCGAACAGCCGAGCGTCAACAAGCTGGCTGACGGCACGGCGGGCTTGCTGCGAGCCGTGGCGAACGGCGGCATCCGGTTTATCGTCTCCGTCTTCGACACGGTTACCGATTGACAGACGGACCGAGCTTCCGATCGCCCGGTCGATCGACGGACCGTTTCAAATCCGCTCCGCACTTCTTGATGCTTTCCTTTCCCGATTGGCGAGAAAAACTTTTTTACTTCCGAAGTCGGGTTGCCCCGGAATCCTGGAAGTTGTTCATCTGCGTATGTTCATCTGCGTATTGACTTCGATAGAAGTTTTTCTCATAATGGATAGAATGACTAGCATTTAGGGGCGGTGTAGGGGATAGCATGACTGACGTTCGCAAACGACAAGAGAAAATCCGTAATTTTTCCATCATTGCGCATATCGACCATGGCAAATCGACGCTGGCCGACCGTATTCTGGAGTTTACCGGCGCGCTGTCTTCCCGCGAGATGCAAGACCAGGTGCTGGACCAGATGGATTTGGAGCGGGAACGCGGCATCACGATCAAGCTGCAGGCCGTCCGCCTGAGCTACCGTGCGGACGACGGCGAGGATTATATATTGAATCTGATCGATACGCCGGGGCATGTTGACTTTACGTACGAGGTGTCCCGCAGTATGGCGGCCTGCGAAGGCGCTCTGCTCGTCGTGGACGCGGCCCAGGGCATTGAGGCGCAGACGCTGGCCAACGTCTATCTGGCATTGGACAACAACCTCGAAATTTTGCCGGTCATCAACAAGATCGATTTGCCGAGCGCCGAGCCGGAACGGGTGAAGCAGGAGATCGAGGACGTCATCGGCCTGGACGCCAGCGAGGCGGTGCTTGCTTCCGCAAAGGCCGGGATCGGCATCAAGGAAATACTGGAGCAGGTCGTGCAGAAGGTTCCGGCGCCGCAGGGCAATCCGGACGAGCCGCTTAAAGCGCTTATTTTCGACTCGCATTACGATCCGTACAAAGGCGTCATCGTGTACGTGAGAATAATCGACGGCAGCATCAAGGCAGGCAAAAAAATCCGCTTCATGGCCACCGGCGCCGAATTCGAGGTCATCGAGGTCGGCGCGTTCAAGCCGCGGATGGGGCTTGTGGACGAGCTTGCGGTCGGCGACGTCGGCTTCGTCGTCGCAGGCATCAAGAACGTGAAGGACACCCGCGTCGGCGACACGGTGACCGACGCGAAGAAGCCCGCTGCCCAACCGCTGCCCGGCTACCGACGGATCAATCCGATGGTATTCTGCGGCCTGTATCCGATCGAGACGCAGGATTACAACGACCTGCGCGAGGCGCTGGAGAAGCTGGAGCTGAACGACGCTTCGCTCCGCTACGAGCCGGAGACGTCGTCCGCGCTCGGATTCGGCTTCCGCTGCGGCTTCCTCGGCTTGCTGCATATGGAAATCATCCAGGAGCGGATCGAACGGGAATTCAACATCCCGCTCATCACGACCGCCCCGAGCGTGGTATACCGCGTTACCTTGACCAACGGAGATGTGCTCGACATCGACAACCCGTCCAACTATCCGGAAGTCGGCAAAATCGACCACGTGGAGGAGCCGTTCGTCAAAGCGTCGATCATCGTGCCGAACGATTATGTCGGGGCGATCATGGAGCTTTGCCAGGGCAAGCGCGGGGAATTCATCAATATGGAGTATTTGGACGCCAACCGCGTCACGCTTACGTACGACATTCCGCTGTCCGAAATCGTCTACGATTTCTTCGACCAGCTGAAATCGAGCACCAAAGGGTATGCGTCCTTCGACTACGAGCTGTCGGGCTACAAGTGCTCGAATCTGGTCAAAATGGACATCCTGCTCAACGGCGAGCAGGTCGACGCGCTGTCCGTCATCGTGCATCGCGACCGTGCTTATCAGCGGGGACGGGTTGTCTGCGAGAAAATGAAGGACCTCATTCCGCGCCAAATGTTCGAGGTGCCGATCCAGGCGTCGATCGGGACGAAGGTCATCGCCCGGGAGACGGTCAAGGCGATGCGCAAGAACGTGCTCGCGAAATGCTACGGCGGCGACATCAGCCGGAAGCGGAAGCTGCTTGAGAAGCAGAAGGAAGGCAAGAAACGGATGAAGCAGGTCGGAAGCGTCGAGGTGCCGCAGGAAGCGTTCATGGCGGTCCTCAAGATCGACGACTGAGCCTGACGATAATGATCGTGCCGTCCCGGGGCTTTCGCTTCGGGACGGCTTTGCTTTTTTCTACGAATGAAAGAGGGTGCAGGCATGACGAAGCGTAAACAATCGCCGAAGGCGTTATATATTCATATCCCTTTCTGCACGAACAAGTGCTACTATTGCGACTTCAATTCGTTCGTGCTGAACGGTCAGCCGGTCGACGCTTATCTGGCCGCGCTCGAGCGGGAGATGGAGCGGACCGTGAAGCTGCTTCCGCCCGAGCGGGTCGATACCGTGTTCGTCGGCGGCGGAACGCCGACGGTGCTGACGCCGGCGCAGATGAGCCGGTTCCTCGCGTCGGTGAAGCGTCATTTTCCGGTATCGGGGGATGCGGAGTTCACGATGGAAGCGAACCCCGGCACGACGGAGGCGGACAAGCTGCAGGCCATGCGGGAAGGCGGCGTCAACCGGATCAGCTTCGGCGTGCAGTCGTTCGATAACAGGCTGCTGGAGCGGATCGGCCGCATTCACAGCGTCGACGATGTGTACCGGAGCCTGGAGCTGGCTCGTGCCGCGGGCTTTGCGAATCTGTCGATCGACCTGATGTTCGGGCTGCCGGGCCAGACGCCGGAGCTGCTGGAGGGCAGCGTGGAGCGGGCGCTCGCGCTCGATCTGCCGCATTATTCGCTGTACGGGCTGAAGGTGGAGGAGAACACGCTTTTCCACACGCTGTACGAGCGCAACGAGCTGCCGCTTCCGTCCGAGGAAGACGAACTGGCGATGTATGTGCTGATCATGAACCGTCTGAAAGCGGCCGGCCGGCGGCAATACGAAATCAGCAATTTCGCTCGGCCGGGCTTTGAGAGCCGGCACAATATCACCTATTGGCGCAATGAGCCGTATTATGGGCTGGGCGCCGGCGCGCACGGCTACGCGCATGGCCTGCGCCACGTCAACATCAAGGGCGTGCAGCCGTTTATCGACGCTGCGGCAGGCGATCTGCCCCGTTTGACGGAAGAGCAAATACCGGATAACGAAGCGATGGAGGATTTCATGATGGTCGGCCTGCGGATGCTGGACGGCGTTCGGAATGCGGATTTCGCCGCCCAATTCCCGGACAGCACGATCGACGGCGTTTTCGGAACGGTTCTGCGGCCTCTGTTGGATGCCGGCCTGCTCGAGCGAGTGGAGGAGACGGACGGTTACGGCTACAGGCTTACGGAGCGGGGGGTGCCGCTCGGCAATGAAGTGTTCGGCGCGTTTATCGCCGTGGCGGAAAGCTGACGAACGCCGTTATAAATTTCCCTTGAGTGATCATACGAATTATTGTATATTTATTCATATTCAGATTGAGATCGCCGCGGGAACGAAGGGGAGCTAAGGTGAAGATCATGGAAGCGGTTTGCAGAAAAGCGACGTCCGGTGATGTTGAAGCTTTATATGCGTTAATCGAAGGCTATGCGCGGAAGGGCATCATGCTGCCCCGCTCACGGGAAACGCTGAACCGCCAGATCGACACGTTCGTCGTTGCGGAGGTGGAGAACCGGATCGTCGGATGCGGCTCGCTCTGCAGACTGGGCGGCGAGCTGGTGGAAATTCGTTCGCTCGGCATATCGGAGGGCTACAAAGGGCTCGGCATCGGAAGCAGGCTGGTGGACAAATTGGTTGACGAGGCGAAGGAGCAGGGCATCCCGAAGGTGATGGCGCTCACCTACGAGGTCGCTTTTTTTCGGAAAAACGGCTTTGAGGTCGTCGACAAAGAGATCTTTCCCGAGAAGGTTTGGACCGATTGCGTGAATTGCGCGAAGCAGCATTGCTGCGATGAGATAGCGGTGCTTAAAATGCTGAACTGACTTGACAATCGTCAAGCCGGTTTGGTATTTTTGTAGTAACGGCTAGCACTCAACGGTAACGAGTGCTAACACAACTGGGCGCCATAGGCACGCTGCTGCACGAGTTCCATCGGCAGCCTGTCAGCGCCGCGGGGAGGGTTCGGCATGTTAACGGAACGTCAGCGTATGATTTTGAATGCGATTGTGGATGATTATATTCGTTCGGCCGAACCCGTCGGCTCGCGGAGCATTTCCAAGCATGGCGGCATCGGCTTCAGCCCGGCGACGATCCGCAATGAGATGGCGGATCTTGAGGAACTCGGTTTTCTGGAGCAGCCGCATACGTCGGCAGGGCGCATTCCATCGACCAAAGGCTACCGCTATTATGTGGACCATCTGGTCAAGGTGGGCGAGCTCGGTGAAGAGGAGCTGGCGCACGTGCGCTCTTACTTCGCGAAGCGGATGAATCAGATGGAACAGATCATCCAGCACGCCGCGATGATTCTTTCGAATATAACGAATTACACGTCGATCGTGCTCGGACCGGAAATGTTCAGCAACTCGCTGAAGGCGTTTCAGCTCGTTCCGCTTAACGACCGCGCCGCCGTCGCCATCGTCGTGACGAACACCGGCCATGTCGAGAACCGGACGATCTCGATTCCGCCGGATTTCGACATGTCGGAGATGGAGAAGGTCGTCGGCATATTGAACGCGAAGCTGGCCGGCGTCCCTCTGCACCGGCTGCAGTCGAAGCTGTACAGCGAAGTAGGCGAGGAGCTCAGCCGTTATGTCGATCATTGCGAGTCGATCATCGATTCGCTCGGCAAGGCGCTCGAAACCGATCAGGAGCATCGCGTGTTTCTGAGCGGAGCTTCGAATATGCTGACACAGCCGGAGTTCAAGGACGTCGACAAGGTGAAAATGATCCTGGATTGGCTGGATGAAACGCCGACGCTCATGAAGGCTTTCGCTTCCGCGCCCGCGGGCATTCAGGTCAGGATCGGCACCGAGAACGACGACGACGCGATCCGCAGCTGCAGCCTGATCACGGCCAGCTACTCGGTGGACGGCAAGTCGCTCGGGACGATCGGCCTGCTTGGGCCGACCCGGATGGATTACGGCAAGGTGATCGGCCTGCTGGACGTGTTGTCCAAAGATCTGGCGCTCGTATTGGCGCGCTGGTACAAATAGAAGGCAATTCGGGGAATTGTACCAGCTTAAGGAGGTGAACGTTACGTGACGGCAAAAGATGCGGCTACTGAATTTACGGAAGAAAACGACAATCCCTCGTCCGGCGATCCGGAAACCGCGCAAGCGGCGGAAGGCGCTGAAGCGGGTGTGGACATAAACGGGGAAACTTCGCATGCGGAGCAGCCGGTCTTGGAAGAAGCGGAGCAGCCGGCCGGAGGGCGCGCCGCCGAACTGGAGCGTCTTCTGGAGGAGCAGCAGCAGCGTTTGCTGCGCGCACAGGCGGATTTCGACAACTTCCGCAAAAGAACGATCAAGGAGAAAGAGGAGCTCGGACAGTACGCTTCGATGAAGCTTGTCGGGCAGCTCCTGCCGATTGTCGACAATTTCGAGCGCGCCATCGGCGCATCGAAGGAAAGCGGCGATTTCGAATCGCTTTCCAAAGGCGTGGACATGATCTTCCGGCAGCTCAGCCAGCTGCTCGAGCAGGAAGGCTTGAAGCCGATGGAAACGGTGGGCCAGCCGTTCAATCCGGAATTTCATCAGGCGGTCATGACGGTGGAGTCGGATGAATTCGAGGAAGGCATTGTTGTCGAGGAGCTGCAGAAAGGTTATGTATTGAAGGAGAGGGTGCTGCGGCCCGCGATGGTGAAGGTCAGCGGCTGACGCAAGCCGTGAGTTTTGCATAAACATACGTATCGCAAAGGAGGAGCTCGCTTATGAGTAGAGTAATCGGCATTGACTTGGGTACGACAAACTCTTGCGTCGCCGTGATGGAAGGCGGAGAAGCGGTCGTTATTCCGAACCCGGAGGGCAACCGTACGACGCCTTCCGTCGTAGGCTTCAAGAAGGACGGCGAGCGGATCGTCGGCGAGACGGCGAAGCGCCAGGCGATCACGAATCCCGAGCGCACGATCATTTCGATCAAGCGCCATATGGGTACGAGCCACAAGGAAACGATCGACGGCAAGGATTATACGCCGCAGGAAATTTCCGCAATCATTTTGCAGAAGCTGAAGTCCGATGCGGAAGCTTACCTGGGCCAGCCGGTCACGCAGGCGGTTATTACGGTGCCGGCTTACTTCAACGACAGCCAGCGCCAGGCGACGAAGGACGCGGGCAAGATTGCCGGCCTCGACGTGCTGCGTATCGTCAACGAGCCGACCGCGGCGGCGCTTGCCTATGGCCTTGAGAAATCGGAAGACCATACGATTCTCGTGTATGACCTCGGCGGCGGCACGTTCGACGTGTCGATTCTCGAGCTCGGCGACGGCTTTTTCGAGGTTAAGGCGACGAGCGGCGACAACAAGCTGGGCGGCGACGACTTCGACCAGGTGATCATCGACTGGCTCGTTTCCGAATTCAAGAAGGAGCAGGGCGTGGACCTGTCCAAAGATAAGGCGGCCGTCCAGCGTCTGAAGGATGCCGCCGAGAAGGCGAAGAAAGAGCTGTCCGGCGTCATGACGACGACGATCTCGCTGCCGTTCATCACAATGTCCGACGGCGTGCCGCAGCACCTGGAGATGAACCTGACGCGCGCGAAATTCGAGGAACTGACGGCGCCGCTCGTAGAGCGCACGCTCGGCCCGACGCGACAGGCGCTCAGCGACGCCGGCCTGTCGGCAAGCCAGATCGACAAGGTCGTGCTGGTAGGCGGTTCGACGCGGATTCCGGCCGTCCAGGAAGCGATCAAGAAGCTGATCGGCAAAGAGCCGCACAAAGGCGTCAACCCCGACGAAGTAGTTGCGCTCGGCGCCGCCGTGCAGGCGGGTGTCCTGACGGGCGATGTGAAGGACGTCGTCCTGCTTGACGTCACGCCGCTGTCGCTCGGTATCGAGACGGCAGGCGGCGTATTCACGAAGATGATCGAACGCAACACGACGATTCCGACGACGAAGTCGCAGGTTTTCTCGACTTACGCCGACAACCAGCCGAGCGTGGAAATCCACGTTCTGCAGGGCGAGCGCGAGATGGCTGCCGGCAACAAGACGCTCGGCCGCTTCATGCTGGGAGACATCCCGCCGGCGCCGCGCGGCGTGCCGCAAATCGAGGTTACGTTCGACATCGATGCCAACGGCATCGTGAACGTGTCCGCGCTTGATAAAGGCACCGGCAAATCGCAAAAAATTACGATCACGTCCTCGAGCGGCCTGAGCGAGGAAGAGATCGAGAAAATGATGAGGGATGCGGAGCTGAACGCGGAGGAAGACCGCAAGCGCCGCGAGCTGGTTGAAGCGAAGAACGGCGCCGACCAGCTGGTCTACTCGGTCGACAAGACCCTGAAGGATCTCGGCGACAAAGCCGATGCCGAAGAAGTCCGGAAGGCTGAGGAAGCGAAGGAAAAGGTCAAGAAGGCGCTTGAAACCGACAATATCGAAGAGATCAATAAAGCGGTTGAGGAGCTGACGCAGGTCGTGCAGCAGCTGTCCGTGAAGCTGTATGAGCAAGCGGCGCAGCAGCAGGCCGCGGGCGCGAACGATGCGGGCGCGGGCGAAGCCAAAGGCAAGGACAATGTGGTCGACGCCGACTACGAAGTCGTCGACGACAAGAAATAAGCCGGCGGGCCATGCGCCCGGACGGAGCGGGGGTCAAAGCCGGGCTTTCCGGCTTTGGCCTTTCGTTGTGATTCCATGAATTAAGGGAGTACTACCTCGGGGGTGAAGGCGTGGCGGAGAAACGGGATTATTACGAAGTGCTCGGGATCGGGAAAGACGCCTCTGCGGAAGACGTCAAGAAGGCTTACCGGAAGCTTGCCAGGCAGTACCATCCGGACGTCAACAAGGCGGCGGATGCGGAGGACAAGTTCAAGGAAGTGAAGGAAGCCTACGATGTGCTGAGCGACGACCAGAAGCGGGCGGCTTACGACCGTTACGGTCATGTCGACCCGAATCAGGGTTTCGGCGGCGCCGGCGGACAGGATTTCGGCGGCTTCGGCGATATATTCGATATGTTTTTCGGCGGCGGGGGCGGCCGGCGGGATCCGAATGCGCCGCAGCGCGGCAACGATTTGCAGTATACGATGACGATCGAATTCAAGGAATCGGTGTTCGGCAAGGAGACGGAAATTACGATTCCGCGCACCGAATCGTGCGATACTTGCCATGGCTCCGGCGCGAAGCCGGGAACGAAGCCGGAGACGTGTTCCGTCTGCCGCGGCTCGGGCCAGCAGGAGGTCGTCCAGAACACGCCGTTCGGACGGATCGTCAACCGGCGCGCCTGCACGAACTGCAGCGGCACGGGACGCGTCGTCAGGGAGCGCTGTGCGGCTTGCCACGGCTCGGGCAAAGTGAAGAAGCAGCGCAAAATCAATGTGCGCATTCCCGCCGGCGTCGACGAAGGCGCGCAAATCCGGATTTCCGGAGAAGGGGAAGCGGGCGTCCGCGGCGGGCCTCCCGGCGATTTGTACATTGTCCTGCGCGTGAAGCCGCACGATTTCTTCGAGCGGGACAAGGACGACATTTATTGCGAGGTGCCGCTAACGTTCGCGCAGGCGGCGCTCGGCGACGAGATCGAAATTCCGACGCTGACGGAGAAGGTGAAGCTGAAAATACCGGCAGGCACCCAGACCGGCACCTATTTCCGGCTTAAAGGCAAAGGCGTTCCCCGCTTGCGCGGATACGGCCAGGGCGACCAGCACGTCAAGGTGACGGTGGTGACGCCGACGAACCTGAGCGAAGAGCAGAAGGAACTGCTGCGCCGGCTGTCCGGCTCGATGGGCGGCGGCGTGAGCGGTGAACAGGAGCATCATGAAACGATATTCGAGCGGATGAAAAAAGCGTTCCGCGGCGACTGACGGCAAGCCGGCCCGAGCGGGGGAGAACCCCGCCGTGCCGGCTTTTGCTTTTCGACGCTTCCGAACGGATTTGTATAAATCATGCCGCACGGCGAATGCTAATCTTTGAGTCGACTGCGTATGACGCTTGTTATCGAAGGAGGGATTTCATTTGGTGAATAAACGCAACCGCCCGGATGACCGGCCGGCAAGAGGGAGACTGCCGATCGGAACGAACGAGGATGTGGAGTTTTCCGAGGAGCTGGCTGACGAAGACGACCGTGAGGCCCGGCGTAGAGCGGAAGCGGCCGATTGCAGGGCGGGACTCGACGGGTAGCGGCGAGGAGGAGCCATGATGGCAGAGTTCGAATTGAACGCTTCGTTTCCCGAGGAACGGACAGCCCGCGAAGCGCAGCGGAAGCTTCAGGCTTTGCGAATTACGAGTGTGACGGCCGGTGAAGACGGCATGTCGTTCTCCGCGTGTGTGGAGGACGGCGTGATCGAGAGGGCGGCGCATCTGATTCGCGAGACGGGCGGCACGGCAAATTGGCATTGAATACCAGGGCCGATTTCTGTTAAATTGATCGGCAAAGGCATCCCGGATCGACCCTCACGCAGGCGGTGATCCGGGATGTTTTTTGTACTGCATCCGGATCTCCTTCCCGTGAACGGGAGGGAGACGTTTTTGTGCTGAGCCGCCATCTGTTGTAAAATGATTGCATGCGTTGGAGATGCAGGGGAGGCAAATATCGTTGAAATGGCATGAATGGACGATCTCGACGACCGAAGAGGCGATCGAGATGATTACGAACGTTTTGCATGAATTGGATGCGGACGGCGTGTCCGTCGAGGAATCCGGCTCGCTTAACCGGCCGCGGGACACGTCGCTCGGACAGTGGTATGAGACGCCGCTGAACGATATACCGGAAGGGCATGCGGTCATCAAGGGCTATTTTCTGGAAGGCTCCGATCCGGAGCGGATTCGCGCCATTCTGACCGCAAGAATCGATGAGCTTCGCGGCTTCGACATCGATCCGGGAGAGTACCGCATCGAAGAGGCGATCGTCGACGAAGAGGACTGGGCGAACGCTTGGAAGCAATATTTCAAGCCGATCCGGGTATCCGGGCGGCTGACGATCAAGCCGACATGGGAGGAATACGCTCCGTCGGCGGAGGAACGGATCATCGAGCTCGATCCGGGGATGGCGTTCGGAACGGGCACGCATCCGACCACCGCGCTCTGTCTGCGGACGCTCGAATCGGTTGTCCGCGGCGGTGAAGAGGTGATCGACGTGGGCACCGGCTCGGGCATATTGGCGATCGGCGCCGTCCGTCTGGGAGCGAGCCGCGTGCTTGCGCTGGACCTGGATCCGGTAGCTGTGTCCAGCGCCGCCGAGAACACCCGCTTGAACGGGCTTGAGGAGCAAATCCAGGTGCATTTGAGCGATTTGCTCGGCGTCCTCCGCAGCGGAGCGGCGGGCGAACAAGCGCTCAATGTGACCGTGCCGGTTGATGTCGTCGTGGCGAACATCCTGGCCGAAATCATCCTGTTGTTCACAGGCGACGTATACGAGGCTCTGAAGCCCGGCGGCATTTATATCGCCTCCGGCATCTACGAGAACAAGGAACGGGACGTCGCGGACGGACTGGCCGCGGCCGGCTTCGTCATCGAAAGCCGCAGCCGCGAGGACAAATGGATCGCCTTCACGGCGAGAAAGCCGGGGTGAGCGAATGGAGTGGCTGGAAAGACTTTTATGGTTTCCGCTCGATGAATTTCCGTTTGTGGTCATCAGCCTTGTGCTTGCCTTCACGATTCATGAATTCGCGCATGCTTACAGCGCTTATAAGTTCGGCGACAATACCGCGTACGATGCGGGCCGGGTAACGCTGAATCCGGCGGCGCATCTGGACGTTATCGGCACGATTCTGATTTTTCTCGTCGGCTTCGGATGGGCGAAGCCCGTACCCGTCAACCGCGGACGGTTCAAATACCCGAGGCTCATGGGGATCGTCGTTTCGGCCGTCGGGCCGCTGAGCAATTTGTTTCTCGCCGCGGTCGGGATTCTGCTCGCCGTGCTCGTTTTTCAGACCGGTTGGCTGATCGATGCGTCCATCGGCGTACAGAACGCCGTCGAAACGTTTCTTCGGTATTTGATCGTGCTCAACATCGGCCTTTTTCTATTTAATCTGATTCCGCTGCCGCCGCTCGACGGTTACCGGATCATTGAGGATCTTGTCCCGCACCGCATCCGCCTGAAAATGGACCG
Organism: uncultured Paenibacillus sp.; assembly: GCF_963515335.1. NCBI lineage: Bacteria > Bacillati > Bacillota > Bacilli > Caryophanales > Paenibacillaceae > Paenibacillus > uncultured Paenibacillus sp. The sequence continues at coordinate 21,493 of NZ_CAUPYC010000035.1, forward strand.
GAACGTTCAATGGGGCATGTTCCTTTTTCTGTTGATCGTCTTTATCCCGCCCCTGCGCGCGGTGACGCTCACTCCGCTGTTCAATCAGACCGAGGCGATCATTTCGAGCATCGCTCGTTTTTACGGTTTTTTCTATTAACGGGAAACGGCAAACACTCTGGCGATTGCGCCTTAAAACGTGTATGATGAAGGTTGGTAGACGGACATGCAGCGATATTTTGTGGCGGCGGAATCGTTCGGGGAGCACACGGTTGCGCTGGAAGGCGAGGACGCCCATCACCTGGCCAGGGTGATGCGGATGAAGCCGGGTGACGAAATCATCGTCAGCGATGGAGAGGGCCGCGAGGCCGTCGCCAGGCTGCGCGCGCTTGCGCCCGGCCGGGTCGAGGCGGATATTCTGGAGCTTCGCCCGGTATCGGGCGAGCCGGGCTGGTCGGTGACGGTCGCGCAAAGTTTGCCGAAAGGCGATAAGATGGAGCTCGTTATCCAGAAGGGTACCGAGATCGGTGCGGCCGCATTCGTGCCGTTCCAATCCGAGCGGATGGTCGTGCAGTACGACGAACGCAAGGAAGGCAAGCGTCTGGAGCGCTGGCGCAAAATCGCGAAGGAAGCGGCCGAGCAGGCGCACCGCAGCGTCATACCGGCGGTGAAGCCGGTGCTGAGCTGGAGCGGGCTTGTCGCCTCGCTGGCACAGTATGACGCCGCTTTTTTCTGCTATGAGAAGGAAGGCGGCTCATCCGGCTGCGGGCTGCGGGACGCCTTGCAGGCCGCGCTGGCGCAAGCCGTCGACCCGTCGGCGCTGAAGCTGCTGGTGGTCGTCGGCCCCGAGGGCGGTTTTACGGAACGGGAAGCGTCCGAGGCGCAAGCGGCCGGCGCCGTGACGGTCGGTTTGGGCAAGCGGATTCTGCGCACCGAGACGGCCGCCATGGTTGCGCTCGCGTGCCTCATGTACGAATCCGGAGAGATGGGAGGAAAATAACGATGCCATCCGTGGCGTTTTATACATTGGGCTGCAAAGTCAATTTTTACGATACGGAAGCGATCTGGCAGCTGTTCAGGAACGCCGGCTACGAGCAGGTCGATTTTGAGACGGCGACGGCCGATGTTTATCTGATCAATACGTGCACGGTCACGAATACGGGCGACAAAAAGAGCCGGCAGATCATCCGGCGCGCCGTACGGCGCAATCCGGACGCGGTCATCGCGGTTACGGGCTGTTACGCGCAGACGTCGCCGGCCGAAATCATGGCCATTCCCGGCGTCGACCTCGTGATCGGCACGCAGGACCGCGACAAGCTTATGACTTACATCGGGGACATTCAGAACGACCGCAAGCCGGTCAACGCGGTTCGCAACATTATGAAAACACGCGAATTCGAGGAGCTCGACGTGCCGGATTTCTCGGACAGGACGCGCGCTTTTCTGAAAATACAGGAGGGCTGCAACAACTTCTGCACCTTCTGCATCATTCCGTGGTCGCGGGGCCTCTCTCGCAGCCGCGATCCGCAGAGCGTCATTGCGCAGGCCCGTCAGCTTGCGGCGGCCGGCTACAAGGAAATCGTGCTGACCGGTATCCACACCGGCGGCTATGGCGACGACCTGGAGAACTACGATCTCGCCGACCTGCTGTGGGATCTCGACAAGATCGAAGGGCTGGAGCGCATCCGCATCAGCTCGATCGAGGCGAGCCAGATCGACGCCAAAATGATCGACGTGCTGAACCGCTCGGGCAAAATGTGCCGTCATCTGCACATTCCGCTCCAGGCAGGAGATGACACGGTGCTCAGGCGCATGCGCCGCAAATACACGGTCGACGAATTTGCGGCCAAAATCGAACAGCTTCACGAGGCGATGCCGGGCGTGGCGATTACGACGGACGTGATCGTAGGCTTCCCGGGCGAAACGGGCGAGATGTTCGAGAACGGCTACCGGTTCATGGAGCGCATGAAGTTTGCGGAGATGCACGTATTCCCTTACTCCAAACGGACCGGTACGCCCGCCGCGCGGATGGAGGACCAGGTCGAGGAAGACATCAAGAACGAACGGGTGCACCGTTTGATCGACCTTTCCGAGCGGATGCAGCTTTCCTACGCGAAGCCGTACGTCGGGCAGACGCTGTCCGTCATTCCGGAGCGGGATTACAAGGGCGCGCCGGGCACCGGCTTGGTGATGGGCTACTCGGACAACTATCTGCAGGTCGTGTTCAACGGCGACGAGTCGCTGGTCGGCCGGGTGTGCCGCGTCCGGATTACGGAAGCGGGCGTCAACGAGTGCCGCGGCGAGCTGGCCGGCGCAGAGGATTCAATCGATACGGGGGCCGATAAAACAACGGCGGCGGTCTGACCGGCCGCCGGGCAGCAGGGATTTCATCCGGCGGTTCGGTTTGCCATCGGACGAAGTCCTTGTTGCCTATCATCGGGAGTGTGTCGCTTTTTGTTCGCCGCGTTCCGGCAGGCTTAACGGCTTGAGGCGGGCAAAGCGCAAAGGGGGAGCGGTAATGAAGGAAATATCAGCGGGAGGCGTCGTCTATCGGACGACGGAGTCGGGGCTGCAAATTCAGCTTATCCAGGACCGTTACGGTAAAATCTCGCTTCCGAAGGGAAAGATGGAGCCCGGCGAGACGGTCGAACAGACCGCGCTGCGCGAAATCGAAGAAGAGACGGGCCTTACCGGGCGGATCGTCGCTCCCATCGACCAGATCAAATACCGGTATCTGCACGATTTGAAAGGTCCGGTCGATAAAGAGGTCCATTATTATCTGGTCGAAGCCACGGGAGGCACGCTCCAGGCGCAGGTGGAGGAAATCCGCGGCGTCGAATGGTTCTCTCCGCAGGAGGCATGGCGGCGGCAGAGGCAATCGGGCTACGGCAATAACGACCGCATCCTGGCGGGAGCTTTGAAACTACTTGGAATAGAGGTGGAAGGGCATGCTTGAGCATTGGAAGCAGGGCGGGAATATCGCCCGATTCATCGATCACACGATGCTGAAGGCCGGCGCCACGGAGGCCGAGATCGGAAAGCTGTGCGAAGAAGCGCTGCAATACGGGTTCTACAGCGTATGCGTCAACGGCGGATGGGTCGATTTTTGCCGGGAGCGGCTGGCCGGCTCTCCCGTTAAAATCGCAGCCGTCGCCGGCTTCCCGCTGGGCGCGAACGCGTCGAAGGCGAAGGCGTTTGAGGCCGCGGCGGCGGTGGAGGACGGCGCGGACGAGATCGATATGGTGCTGCCGGTGGGACTTGTGCTGCAGGGGCGGTTCGGGGCGGTTTCGCAGGATATTTCGGCAGTCGTCCGGGCGGTGGAAGGCCGCGCCATCGTGAAGGTTATTCTGGAAACCGGCATGCTGGACGACTTGCAGATCGCGGAAGCGTGCCGCGTATCGGAAGCCGCCGGCGCGCATTATGTGAAGACGTCGACCGGCTTCGGTCCGGGCGGCGCGACGTTGGCGCATGTGCGGCTGATGCGCGAGTCCGTGTCCAAAGGGATCGGCGTGAAGGCTTCCGGGGGGATCCGCGACGCCGAAACGGCGGTCCGCATGCTGGAGGCCGGCGCCAACCGGCTCGGCACCAGCGCGGGCGTCGCCATTACAAGCGGAGCGGCCGGCGGTTCCATACCGGCAGGTAGCAAAGCGGAAGGGCGGCAAGAGAAGACACCATATTGAAGATCGTCTGAGCGTGCGCGATCTGGGCTGCCGGCGAATCGGTAATCCAGCCTACAGCCGAGGTCAGTTCGCCGACGAACGGCGCGAACAATACGGTTCCGCCGACGTTCAGCGCGATGTGGGCATAAGCGACGAACCGGCCGGCCGGCGTCCCGCCCATGGAGGCGAGCAGCGCGGTGAAGCAGGTGCCGACGTTGGCGCCCAGCACGGCCGCGATGCCGATCTCGACCGGCACGGCCCCGAAGGCGGCGAGGCCCATCATCATGGCGATCACGGCGGCGCTGCTGTGAACGGCGGCCGTGATCGCGGCGCCCGCCGCGATGCCCCACAGTACGCTGTCTCCGGCCCGATCGATGAACCATCCGAACATCGGCATCGCTTCGACCGCCGGTGCGACCGACTGCATGACGTTCATGCCGAGCAGCAGCAGGGAGAAGCCGAAAACGGCCACGGAGCCGTAGCGCAGCGGTGTGAACCAGCCCGGTTGCGAGGCGGCGGGGCCGAGCGAGGCGGTCCGGTGCGGCGAAGCTTCCCAGAGCAAGGCGGAAGCCAGCCAGCCGATGAAGGAAAGCGCCATAAGCGGCACGGCGAGCCGGCTGAGATTGAGTCCGATGAGCTCCGTCGTCAGAACCGTGCCCACGTTCGATCCGAGCACGATACCGAGCGTTCTCGGAAACGTCAGGAGGCCGGAATTGACGAGGCCGATCGTAATAACCGTGACGGCGGTGCTGCTTTGCAGCGCCGCCGTCGTCACCGTACCGACGGCGAAGCCGCGTATCGGCGTGGCGGTCGCCCGTTCGAGGGTCGCGCGCAAGTAAGGGCCGGCCCACCGGTGCAGCGCAAGCTCCATCAGCTTCATGCCCGCCATAAAAACGGCAAAGCCGAACAGCATCGGCAGCAAAAGGTTCGCGAGCATCGTTCGTCTCCTTCCGTGGAATAGGGCGGCCGGGTTATCGGCGGTCATGACGGATAATCCCATGATATGCGGCCTCGGGGACGGGCATGACAAGCATGCCTGCGTCATACAATGAAGACGCGGGTGGTAAAGCCGCCGCCCGACTGCGCATGAACAACCCGAAAGGATGATGAATCCGTGAACGCTACCGTTTATTTACATAAAAACCGCAAAAAGCGGTTGGAGCAGGGCCATCCTTGGATTTACGGCAATGAGATCGAACGGATGGAAGGCGAGGCGCAGCCCGGCGACCTGGTAGCCGTCCTCGACCATCGGGGCAAGCTGCTGGCCACCGGCTACTGGAACCCGCAGTCGCAGATAACGGTCCGCGCAGTCGCCTTCGGCCCGCTTGAAGCGATGGACCGCGCTTTTTTCGTGCAAAGGCTCGAAGCCTGCAAGCGACACCGCGAGCGGTTCGTCGAAAACCCGCGGGATTGCCGGCTCGTATACGGCGAAGCCGATTTTCTGCCGGGACTGGTCGTCGACCGGTTCGGGGGTGTGGTCGTCGTGCAGCTGCTGACTCTGGGGATGGACGTTCGGCGGGACATCATCGTGGAAGCCCTTGTCGAGGTGTTCGCACCGCAGAGCATTTATGAACGATCCGACGTGGGCGTCCGCTCGCTGGAAGGGCTGGAGCAGCGGACCGGGACGCTTTACGGGGAAACGCCGGGCATCGTCACGATCGTTGAGAACGGCATTGCGATCGAGGTGGATGTCGCAGGCGGCCAGAAAACGGGCTATTTCTACGACCAGCGGGAGAATCGGGCGGCGATCGCCCCTTTGATGAAGGGCTGGGGAGCGCGCGGCGGCATTCGCCTCGATTGGCGGGACGCGAACGGCTTGCCTGAGGGCGTCGAACCGGTCGAAACAAGGGAAGGGCGGGCGCTTGTCCCCGTCAACGCGAACGGCAATGTCGTGACCTTCCCTTATTGGGACGGCGCGACGGTGCTGGAATGCTTTGCCCACACGGGCAGCTTTACGCTGCATGCCTGCAAGTACGGGGCGAAAAAGGTGACCTGCCTCGACGTGTCGGAGCATGCGGTCGAGACGGCGAAGCGCAATGCGGAGCGCAACGGCTTCGCCGACCGGGTGGAGTTCGTCGTTGCGGATGCGTTCGATTATTTGCGGGTGCAGGCGAAGGGGCTGGATGAGCGCGCGGAGCGGGCGCAGGCGGGAGAGGGCGGCAAGAAGATCGATACGTCGAAAAAGCTGTCCGGGCATGGCCGCACCTGGGATGTGGTCATTCTCGACCCGCCGGCGTTCGCCAAGACGAAGGGCGCGGTGCCGGGCGCATGCCGCGGCTACAAGGATATTAACTTGCAGGGCATGAAGCTGGTGAACGACGGCGGCTATCTCGTGACGGCAAGCTGTTCATATCATATGCGGCCCGACCTTTTTCTCGAGACGATCGGAGAGGCGGCGGCCGACGCGGGCAAAATGTTGCGGCTCGTCGAATGGCGCGCGGCGGGCAAGGATCACCCGCACATTCTCGGCGTGCCGGAGGGGCATTATTTGAAATTCGCGGTATTTGAGGTGCGTAACCGCGTGTAACGGGACGAAGCAACGAAACGAAATAACGAAAAGCGCTTTGGACCCTTAGGCCGAGCGCTTTTTACCGTATCGGAATTCGACGGAAGTTTTTCTCACCGTATCGCCGCCGGGCCGCCGCGCTTGTCCGCAGGCAGGTGTATGTTCCGGGGATCGGACGTAATGACGCCGTCCACGCCGGTCCGGAGCAGCGCGGATATTTCATGCTTCCCCTCGGCATCCCACGCGATCACCTTCAGGCCGTAACGATGAGCCCGCTCAACGAAAAAGCTTGTGAGTCCCGCCGCTTTCGGGTGGAGCGCGTCGGCGAATGTACGGTATTCCAGCAGGCGGTCCGCCGTTACCCGTCTCGGATTCTTGATCAGTACGGCGACGGGAATCTGCGGCATGAGTTTTTTTATTTTTTTTAATGACCGCTTGTCCGTGGATTGAATGAGAACGCCGCGTTGCCCCGGACGGTCCAGTCCCCGCGCTTTGACCGCCCGCGCTACAGCGGCCTCAATGCCTGGGTACAGCCGGGGCGATTTCAGATCGATCAGCAATCCGGTTGTGCCGCCGAATGCGGCGAGAACTTCATCCAGGGACGGAATTCTCTCGCCGCGGTAGGCGGTATCGAACCACGAGCCGGCGTCGAGCGCCCGCAGCCGGCGAAACGTCAGCCTGCGGACCTTGCCCCTGCCGTTCGTCGTCCGGTTCACTTTCGTATCGTGGATGACGACGAGCGTTCCGTCCTTGCTCATCTGAACATCGCATTCGATCATGTCGGCGCCGAGCTCGACCGCCTTGCGGAACGCGGCCATCGTATTCTCGGGCGCCCGCTTCGATGCGCCGCGGTGCGCAACGGTAATGAGGCCCGCCGAAGGCGCCGCAGCCGAGGCCGCAGCGGAAACCGTCGCGTATACGGGAGACGGTGCGCCCGTGCGGTGCGGGCCGGTTGAGGAAAGCACCGCCGCCAATGAGAGCGACAAGGCAAGGACGGCGGCGGTGAATGCGGCAACCCATATGAGGATGCGCCGGTTGTTGGATTGCATGTTGAGCCATGCCTCCTTTAAGGGAGAAGCGGCCTTTTTGGTTAGGATTTTCATGGCGGGACCGCGTTATGCGGAAGGCGCCGGCAATTTTTTCAAAAGGACGGGTAACGAACAGATGTTTGTTTTTTGGGTAGGAAGGTTAGCGGGTGTGTGATAGAATAATAGCATATACGGACTGGCGGGAGGGATGACGGATGGCGCTGCGTTTTATATTGGGACGCTCGGGCGCGGGCAAAACCCGGTTCTGTCTGGATGAGATCCGCGCCGAGCTGCGGGAGCGTCCGGACGGCGCGCCGCTCATCATGCTGGTGCCCGAGCAGGCGACGTTTCAGACCGAGTACGCGTTGGCGCGCACGCCCGGGTTCGCCGGCTCCATTCGGGCGCAAGCCTTGAGTTTCAGGCGGCTGGCGTTCCGGATCATGCAGGAGACGGGCGGCACCGCGCTAGTGCCGATCGGAGAGAACGGCAAGAGCATGATGCTGTACAAAATCGTGGAACGGCTCGGCGCGCGGCTGCAGCTGTTCCAAGGCGGCGCGGCGCGGCACGGCTTCATCGAACGGTTGAACGAGCTGTTGACCGAATTCAAGCGCTACGGCGTTACGCCTTCCGGTTTGGAGGCTTATTCGGACATGTACGCCGCTTCGTCGGGATCGACGCTGCTGGACCTCAAGCTGCATGATGTGCGGCTTATTTATAACGAGCTTGAATCGGCGCTGGCCGGGCTTTACATAGACGCGGAGGATTGTCTCGATTGGCTGGCGCGGGGGTTCGCCGACGTGCCTGCGCTGCGTGAAGCGACGGTCTGGGTGGACGGCTTCCACGGCTTTACGCCGAAGGAGTATGAGGCGCTGGCTGCGATTATGCGCGGCGCCCGCGGCGTCTCGGTCACGCTTACGCTCGACAGGCCTTACGGACCGGGGGAGCGGCCTCATGAGCTCGACTTGTTCCGCTCGACTGCGGAAACCTGCATACAATTAAGAGAGCTGGCGGATCGGTGCGGGGTTGACGTGCTGCCCGCCGCGGAGCTGTACCGGGAGCCGACGCACCGTTTTGAGGGCAGCCCGATGCTGGCGCATCTGGAGCGGCACTACCGCAATCGGACGCCGATGCCGGTGCCGGATAAAACGGCGTACGAGCCGGCCGACCCGCGCTGCGGGGTTTCGCTGCAGGCGGCCGTTCACCGGCGCGCGGAGGTGGAGGCGGTTGCGCGCGACATGCTGCGGCGGATGCAGCAGGGCGGCCTGCGGTGGCGGGATATCGCCGTCATGGCGCGCAACGCCGCCGATTACAACGATTATATCGAAGCCGTGTTCGCCGATTATGGCATCCCGTATTTTCTCGACCAGAAGCGGAGCGTGACGCATCACCCGCTTGTCGAGCTGATCCGTTCGGCGCTTGAGACGGTGACGCAGGGCTGGCGCTATGAGGCCGTATTCCGCTGCGTCAAGACGGAGATGCTGCTGCCGAATGACAGCGATATGACGCGCGAGGAGCTTGACCGGCTGGAGAATTACGTGCTGGCCGCGGGCATCGACGGCTGGCGTTGGCTCGACGAAAAAAGCTGGCAGCCTCTCATGCAGGGCGCGCTCGAGGACGATCCGGCCGACGCTCGCGCGGTTGATCCCACCGGGTTTGAACGGCTGCTTGCGTGCCGCGATACTGTGGTGAGGCCGCTGCTTAGGTTCGAACAGGCGCTTAAGAAAGCGGCCGACGTGCGGGAGATGTGCGAAGCGTTATATAAGCTGCTCGACGGCATCGACGCCGCCGACCGGCTGGAGCGCTGGAGCCGCGAGTCGCTGGAAAGCCGCGATGTGCGCTGCGCCCGGGAGCATCGCCAATTGTGGGACGGCGTTATGTCGCTTCTGGATCAGCTTGTCGAGATGGCTGGCGAGGAGACGATGCCGGCCGAGCTGTTTGCCGGCATCGTGGAGACGGGACTTGACAGCCTGAAGCTGGCCTCCGTGCCGCCGGCGATCGATCAGGTGCTCGTCGGCAGCATGGACCGGACGCGCTCGGGCACCGTTCATGTCTGTTATGTGCTGGGCGCGAACGACGGTGTGCTGCCGATGCGCGTGCAGGAGGACGGCATTCTGACCGAGGAGGAGCGCGAACGGCTGGCGGACGGCGGCATCCGGACGGCGCCCGGCGTGCGGAGAAGGCTTTTGGATGAACGATTCCTGATCTACAACGCCTTGACGACACCTTGCAAGCATTTGTGGATCAGCTACGCGCTCTCGGACGAAGAGGGCAAAAGCCTGCATCCGTCCGAGGTGATACGCCATATCAAGCTGCTGTTTCCGGGCATTCCGGAAGGGATGGAGACGGGTGAGCCCGCCGTGCGGATGGCGGAGGACGAGCAGCTCAAGTTCATCCGCCATCCGGAGCGGACGCTGTCGTTTCTCGTAGCCCAGCTGAGCGCCTGGAAGCAAGGAGCGCCGATGGCGGGGCTCTGGCGGGATGTGTACAACTGGTATGCGTCGCGTCCGGAATGGCGCCGCCGGCTGGCGGTCGCCGCGGCGGCTTTGACGTACCGCAATGAAGAAACGTACCTGTCGAGAGAAACGGCGCGGCAGCTGTACGGCGATCATTTGCAGGCAAGCGTATCCCGTATGGAGCGCTTCGTGTCATGTCCGTTCCAGCATTTTGCGATCCATGGGCTGCGGCTGAAGGAGCGGCAGCTGTTCCGCCTGGAGGCGCCCGATATCGGACAGCTGTTTCACGCCGCTTTGACGCGGCTGGTGGCGGGGCAAGGCGACGGGTTCGGCGCGCTGCCGCCCGAGTCGGTGCGCGCCGCCGCCGCCGCCGCGGTCGACGAGCTTGTGCCGCGGCTGCAGTCGCAAATTTTGCTTAGCAGCAACCGGTACGGATATATCGCGCAGAAGCTGAAGGCCATCGTCGCCCAGGCGGCGTTGATATTGGGCGAGCATGCGCGGCGCGCCCATTTCAGGCCCGTCGGCCTCGAGGTCGGCTTCGGGCGGGACGGCGTTCTGCCGCCGCTTGTTTTGCCGGCGGGCGGCGGACGGACGATGGAGCTGATCGGCCGGATCGACAGGGTCGATGCGGCGGAGACGGACGAAGGCTTGCTGCTGCGCATTCTGGACTATAAATCGTCGGCGACGTCGCTGCGGCTTGAGAACGTGATGCATGGCCTGACGCTGCAAATGCTGACCTATCTCGACGTGGTGCTCACGCATGCCGCCGGCTGGCTCGGCAAGCCGGCGCTGCCTGCGGGCGTGCTTTATTTTCACGTGCATAATCCGCTGCTCTCGGCGCCGAACGGCTTGACGGAGCCGGAGGCGCGGCAGCAAATGCTGAAGCGGTTCAAGACGAAAGGCCTGCTGCTTGCCGAGGAGAATGCGGTGCGCTTGATGGACGGCGCGCTTGAGAGCGGGCATTCGGAGCTGCTTCCGGTCGCCTTGAAGAAGGACGGCGGCTTTTACGGCACCTCCTCGGTCGTTACCCGCGACCAATGGGAGGTGCTGCGCCGCTCGGTGCGCCGCACGATCACCCGGATCGGCGGGCGGATCATGGACGGCGAGGTGGCGATTGCGCCTTATCGGCAGGGGAACAAAAGCCCGTGCCGGTTCTGCTCTTACAAGCCGGTGTGCCATTTTGACCCGCTGTTCGACGGCAACGGCTATGTGAAGCTTGCCAAGCCGCCGAAGGAACAGATTTGGGAGCAGCTGCGGAAGGACGCGCTTGCGCATGACGGACGGCACGGGGAGGAAGGATCGGCCGAAGCCGACGGACAGAAGGAACACCAGAAAGGAAGGAGCGGAAGCGATGGAGCCGATCATTGAGGAGCTGAAGCCGGCGGGCAGTACGTGGACGGATGACCAATGGCGCGCGATTGTAGGCGGCGGGAGGAATATGCTCGTTGCCGCTGCGGCCGGATCGGGCAAAACGGCGGTGCTCGTCGAGCGGATCATCCGCAAAATCTCGCGCGATACCGACGTGGACCGGCTGCTCGTCGCCACCTTCACCAAGGCCGCCGCTTCGGAAATGAAGGAGCGGATTCGGATCGCGCTGGAGAAGGCGCTCGACGCCAATCCCGATTCGGACCATCTGCGCCGCCAGCTGGCGCTCATGAACCGGGCGTCGATTACGACGCTCCATTCCTTCTGCCTTGACGTTATCCGCCGGTTCTATCCGCTGATCGGACTCGATCCCGGCTTTCGGATCGCGGGCGAGACGGAAGCCGAGCTGCTGCGGATCGAGACGATGGACGATCTTTTTGAAGAGCGTTACGCGGACGCCGGCGCCGGCGGGGATTTTGTGCTGCTTGCCGACGCGTTCGGCGGCGAGCGCGGGGACGAACCGCTGGCAAAGCTCGTTCATGAGCTGTACGACTTCTCGCGAAGCCATCCCTGGCCGGAGCTCTGGCTGCGCGAAGCGGCCGCCGCCTTCGACGTTCCGGACGCGGGGGCACTTGAGCAAAGCGAGTGGGTGCGGTGCTTGAAGGGAGACGTCCGGTTGGCGCTGGAGGGCGCCGCCGCGCTGCTGGAGCAGGCGATGGAGGCTGCCCGCAAGCCGGGCGGCCCGGCTGCGTACGTCGATACGCTGGCCGGCGATCTGGCGGAAGTACGCAAGCTGCTGCGGACGGTCCGGGAGGAGCCGTGGACGGCGTGTTCGGCTGTATTTCAATCGGCGGCATTCGGGAAGCTGAAGCCGGTTAAAGGCGACGACGTCGATAAGGCGCTGCAGGAGCGCGTCAAGACGCTGCGCGAGCAGGCGAAGGACGCCGTCTCCGCGCTGGGCGAGGAGCTTTTCCGGCGGACGCCGGACGAGTTCGCGGCGGAAATGCGCGAATTGGCGCCCCTGATGGGCGCGCTTGCCGAGCTGGTCATCGGCTTCGGAGAGCGGTACGAGGCGGCAAAGCGCAGGAAAGGCCTGCTCGATTTCGGCGATCTGGAGCATTACTGCCTGCGCATACTGCGCGATCCGGCTTCGACGGCGGAGGCGGCGGTTCCCTCGGCGGCGGCTGAGGAATACCGCCGGCAGTTCGACGAAATTTTGCTCGACGAGTATCAGGATACGAACATGGTGCAGGAGGCGATCGTCGAGCTGATCAGCCGTCCGGGCCCGGGCAACCGGTTCATGGTCGGCGACGTCAAGCAGAGCATTTACCGGTTCCGGCTGGCCGAGCCGAATCTGTTTCTCGCCAAGTACAAGGCTTACGGCGGAGGCGGTGCCGGCAATATCGGCAATATCGGCAATATCGGCAGTATCGGCGATGGCGTTGGCGATGGCGGGCAAGGCGCTGAAGGCGCTGGCGCTGGTGATGGCGCTGCCGGCGTATGCGCGGAAAGCGGCGGCGATGCGCGGGAAGGCATCGGAAGCGATCGCGCCGCCCTGCGGGACGGTGCGGGAGACGGCGCCGAACGGCAGCAAGGCATGCGCATCGATCTGGCCCGCAATTTCCGCAGCCGCGCCGAGGTGGTGAACGGTGTGAACGATGTGTTCCGCTCGATCATGCACGAGGCGGTCGCCGAAATGACTTACGACCGCAGCGCGGAGCTCGTATGCGGAGCACGCTATCCGGCGGCCGACGCCGCCGCCGGCGACCGGTTCGAGGTCGAGTGCGCGCTGATCGACCGCGGCTCGTCCGCCGTGGCTGAAGATCGCGCGGAGGATGATGCCGATGACGGAGAAGAAGCGGCCGATCGTTCGGCGGCGGCGGAAGCGGCGGCCGATATGCAGACGGCGCAGCTGGAAGCCCGCTGGATCGCCCGGCGCATCCGCACGTTGATGGAAGGCAATTCGGGAGGCGAGAAGCCGTTCCGTGTATACGACGGCAGACTGGGCGCTTACCGGAAGCCGGCTTGGCGCGATATCGTCATTCTGCTTCGCGCGACTCAGCAATGGGCTCCCATATTGGTGGAGGAGCTGCAGGCCCACGGCATTCCAGCATACGCCGAGCTGAACACCGGTTATTTCGAGGCGACCGAGGTCGAAATCATGCTTTCGCTGCTGCGGGTGATCGACAATCCGTTCCAGGATATTCCGCTCGCCGGCTCGCTCCGTTCGCCGATTTTCGGGTTGACGGCCGAGGAGCTGGCGAAGATTCGGGTGTATGCCGGCGATGGCTCCTATTACGAGGCGGTGCGCAAGGCTGCGGACGATTTGCTTGTGGAAGAAGGAATCCGGGGGAAGCTCGCTTCCTTTCTCGACCGGCTGGAGCGCTGGCGCAACGAAGCCCGTCAGGGCTCGCTCGCCGAGCTGCTGTGGGGGATTTGCCGGGAAACCGGCTTTTACGACTTCGTCGGCGGCTTGCCGGGCGGCGTGCAGCGCCAAGCGAATTTGCGCGCGCTGCATGACAGGGCCAGGCAATACGAAGCGACCTCGTTTCGCGGTTTGTTCCGTTTTCTCCGGTTCATCGAACGGATGAGGGACAGCGGAGGCGATCTCGGCACGGCGCGCGCGCTGGGCGAACAGGAGGACGTCGTTCGGATCATGTCGATCCACAAAAGCAAGGGCCTGGAGTTTCCTGTCGTGTTCGTCGCAGGCCTGGGCAAAACGTTCAACATGCAGGATTTGAACGGCCCGTTTCTCCTCCACAAGCAGCTCGGCTTCGGCCCCAGGCTGGTCGATGCCGGCCTTCGGGTCAGTTATCCGACGCTGCCGTATTTGGCCGTCCGCCGGCGGATGCGGATGGAGACGCTGGCCGAGGAGATGCGGGTGCTGTACGTCGCGATGACGCGGCCGAAGGAGAAAATGTTCCTGCTCGGCACGGTCGCCGACGCGGACAAAGCCGTCGACCGCTGGAGCGGCGTTGCGGAAGCGGTCGCAACGGCCGGACGGCTGCCGGATCATCAGGCGGCATCCGCACGCCGGTTTCTGGACTGGATTATGCCGCTGGTCGTGAGACGGGGCGCGCCGCTGCAGCAGTCGATCGGAGAAGCGGCGGAGACGGTGAACGCCGGCGGCGATGGCGCCGACAACGATGACGGCTACGGTGGCGGCCAGGATGACGGACACGGTGATGTCCATGGTGAGGCGGCTGCCGTAAAAGGCTGGCGCTTCGGCGTTGCGCCGGCCGCGCTGCTCGGCGTCGAAGCGGCGGCGACTTCCGAGCCTGACAAGTCGGCTGAGGCGGCGATTCGCGAACGGCTTGGGGCGATCGAAGCGGCGGTGCCGCTGCCAGGAACCCCGGCTGCAGGGACGGTTGAGGAACGGCTGTCCTGGCGTTATCCGCTGCAGGCGGCGACCGCCGTCGCGGCGAAGACGTCTGTGACCGAGATGAAGCGGATCATTGCGGAAGCGCAGCATGAAGCCGATGCGGAGCGCTATGAGGAGGCGGTAACGGAATGGACGTCCGCGAATCGGCCGCCGCTTGCCGGAAGCAGGTCGTCCCCCGGCGACGGTTCATACACGTTCAGGCTGCGCCGGCCGCGGTTCATGGAACGGAAGGCGCTCACGGCGGCCGAGAAGGGCACCGTGAGCCATCTGGTTATGCAGTCGATTCCGGTGGGGGGCCCGAAGGATGAGGAGTCGATACGCGCTTTCGTGGAAGGAATGGTCGGCCGTTTGCTGTTGACTCCGGCGCAGGCCGAGGCGGTCGATACCGCATCGATCGCCGCGTTTTTTGCCGGAGAATTGGGCAGCCGGCTGGCCGGCGCGATGTGGGTCAAGCGGGAGCTGCCTTTCAGCTGCACCCTGCCTGCAGGCCGTGTGCATCGGGCGGCGGCCGCGGACCCGTCTGTGTCCGGGGAGCCGGTGTTCATTCAGGGCGTTGTCGACTGCCTGTTCGAGGACGAGCGGGGCCTTGTGCTGTTGGATTACAAGACGGACCGGATTTACATGAAGGACTGGGAACAGACGGCTGAGCGCCATCGGTTCCAGCTGGAGTTATACGCCGAGGCGGTCGGCCGTATTCTTGGACGGCCTGTGACGGAATGTCACGTCTTTTTCTTCGATGGCGGGCAATCGGTTCGATTGTGCCCCTACCCGTCGGAATAACGGCTGCGGGAGCTGCTGACCGTCGCCCCGCCGCGCCCAGCCTTCCGGAGCGGGAAGCCGCGTAAGGCTGGAAACGATGCAGCCGGCGTGGTACACTGCTGTAGGAAGGGGAGAAACAGATGGGTGCGAACGGTACGCAGAGAGATGAAAATCAAGTCGCGGTTGAACCGAGAGCGGTCGACGCCGGCCGATCCGGCGAACCGGCGAGACGTTACGCCGACGCGGACAACAAACGATCGATTTTTACACCGATCTTCCTGATACTGCTGGTCATCAGCCTGATGGGCAATGTATCGCTATTTGCTAAATATTTACAAAACGGCGCCGATCGGCAGGCCGACGCGGGGCGCGGGATTATCGAGACCGGCACCTTCCTCCGGAATGATCTCGCGGACATCCGATCGGAACTGGACCGATTGGCCCGGGATCTTTCCCTGGAGGATCGAATGCTCACCAAGCAAAATCTTGCCCGGCTTACGATGAATGCGGCCGAGCGTATGACCGGATTGCTGTCGGCCGCGGACGGACAGAACGGACGTGAGCCGCTCGGCGGCCGTCTGGACAAAGCGGCCGCTTTCATGAACGGGGCAAGCGAGGCGCTTATCGGAATCGGCAATCATTCGGAGCCGTTCACGGCGGAAGAACAAGCCTACATTGCGATGCTCCGGCAATCTTTTAAGACGCTGAACGAGACCGCAGGGCCTTTGGTTTTCAAATCGGAGTCCGGTTCTAACGAAGCCAGGCAAGTCGCGGCAGGCGGAGATTGGGTGGACGTCGCCTACGGGCTTGCCGACGCGATTAGCGCAAACGCGCTGCCGCCGTACCAGGCTGCCGAATAGCCGCGGCAGCAAACACGCAAACGGGACTTTCCCCTGGGGGAAGTCCCGTTTTATCATTTGAACGCGCCCGCTCATCATCGAGAGGATCGATGGAGGTTTTCTCACCGCGTGCCTACAGCCTGTTTGTGCAGGTTCAAATCCGCCGCAAGCAGCTCCGCCGCGCGGCGGGCGCTGGAGAATGCGCGCTCCGCAAGCTCGCCTTTGCCTTCGCAGCCGTCGCCGCAGAAATAGAACGGGGCGCTTTCGACGCGAATCGGCAGCAGCCGGTTGCCGGCCACATTTTTGACGCTCTGCACCATCGCTTTCTTCGAGACCCGCTTGACCGCCACCGCGTCCCGCCAGCCGGGATAATGCTTGTCGAACAGCGCTTCCATTTGCGCCGTCCGCTCTTCCAAATAAGCCTTGCGGTCGGCCTCGTCCGGGAACGATTCGTCGGACAGATAAGCGATGCCTTGCAGCAGCTGGCCTTCTTCCGGAACGAGCGTGTGGTCGGTCGCGGATACATCGGTGATGAACATTTTGTTGTTCATGTCGCTGATATAGCTGAACGGCCGGCCGACGACCCGGCTCAAGCCGACGTCATACACCATCACCTCTGTGGCCCGGTTGTTCTCGTACGGCGCCATGAATGGCTCCCACGGGGTGCCCTTCAGCAATTTGATGATCTGCTGCACCGGCATCGCGAAAATAATTTTGTCGAACGTCTCTTCGCGGGTTTTCGTCTTCAGCAGGTAACGGCCGTTCTCGTAACGGATGCCGTCGACGCCCTCCTGAAGCGCGAGCCGCCAGCGTCCGGACGTCTCCATTTTCAGCTTCAGCTGGTCCGTAATGACCGCCCAACTGCCGAGAATGTAATTCACCGGCCGCTGGGAGAGGAACAGGTTGTGATAGTAGGCGCTGATCACATGACCGGGCACCTTGCGCGCGTCCTCGGGCGTAATGAAGAAGTTGGAGCATACGAGATGCTCCCACAATTCCTTGACCTGCTCGTCGGCGCCGGATTCGGCCAGGTACTCGCCCAGTGTGGCGTAATTTTTGACCTGATGGATATTGGCGATAATCGCCGCGATTTCCGCAGCGAAACGCACCTTTTCCTTGGCGTTCAGAATATCGGTTTTGACGAGATTGATGAAATCGAGCGGCGCCGGCGTCAGCCGGTCGCCTTTCTCGTACATGACTCGGCGCTTGTCTACCTGGCGGCTGCCGAACGACAGGCCGAGCTCCTTCTCCAAGCTGGAAATGGTGTGCCGGTCCAAGCCATAAATGGCATGCGCCCCGTAATTGAGCGTAAAGCCGGCTTTCTCATATGTAAACGCGCGGCCTCCGAGCTGCGGACTGCGTTCGAACAGCACGCCTTCGATACCGGACTGCTCCGATAAATAAGCCGCCGCGGTCAGGCCGGCAAGGCCTCCGCCGATGACTGCCACTCTCATCTGCTTTCCTCCAATTATCAATTCTGCTTATATCCTCGATTACTTTCAATTATAATCGCGGCATCAACCGCAATCCATGCCGATTTAGACTGATAGTCTGATCAAAATGAGAACGATCGCGCCGCCGCCGGCCTGTCGCAGCGAGTGGAATGTTGGACGAGGGTTCTCTTTTTCGGCTACAATGTGAGGGAGATAACCGCTTGCGGCAGCGCAACGGTTTACATAATCGGAAGGAGGCTGTGTCATGACGGAATGTATTTTTTGCAAAATCGTCGAGGGGACCGTCCCTTCGAAAAAGGTGTATGAAAACGATACGGTGCTCGCGTTTCATGACATTCAGCCGGCTGCGCCGGTCCATGTGCTGATCATTCCGAAAAAGCATATTCCGACAATGAACGAGGTCGGGGAGTCGGATGCGGCGCTGATCGCCGAGCTATTTGCGGCCGCGCGCCATATCGCCCGGGAGCTCGGCATTGCGGAGGCCGGCTACCGGCTTGTGAACAATGTCAACAAGGACGGCGGCCAGGTCGTCTATCATCTGCACGTCCATTTGATCGGAGGCCGCAAGCTGGGGACGCTGGTGTCCGGCGATGTGAGTTGACACTGGCTTTTGCAATACCATATAATGAAGTTTGATAACCGTGTTTATTGTTCTGGAACGGTCTGTTTCGGAGGGAGGGAAAACTGGTGTCTGAAACAAAAGTTCGCAAAAACGAGACCATTGATGCTGCACTTCGTCGCTTCAAGCGTTCCATCGCGAAGGACGGCGTTTTGGCCGAGGTCAAAAAACGCAAGCATTATGAGAAGCCTAGCGTCAAGCGCAAGAAGAAGTCCGAGGCTGCGCGCAAGAGAAAGTTTTAGGAGGATCCTCTCACGATGAACCTTACCGAACGATTAAGCGACGATATGAAGCAGGCGATGAAGAGCCAGGATAAATTCAAGCTCTCCACGATTCGGATGGTTCGGGCGACGATCAAAAACCAAGAAATTGAGTTGAAGCGGACGCTCGACGACAACGAGGTGCTTGATATCTTAAGTCGCGAGATCAAACAACGTAAAGATTCCCTCCAAGAATTCCGGAAAGCGGGCCGCGAAGACTTAGCGGAGAATGTGGCCGCCGAAATAGATATTATTAGTGTATACCTTCCCGAACAATTGACGGAAGAAGAAGTGAAAGAGATCGTAAAGCAGACCATCCAGCGAACCGGTGCTTCTTCCAAAGCCGATATGGGAAAAGTCATGGCAGCCTTGATGCCTCAGGTGAAAGGCCGCGCTGACGGTAAACTAGTAAATCAGCTCGTGCAGCAGTTTCTTCCATAACATCGCAAGCAAAAGCACTTCCGAAAGGAGGTGCTTTTCTGCGTATTTCGACGAGATTCGAGTGTGTTCCGCGTTTTCGGCAATGGAATGTTGAAACGGTGGAAAGCATAGGACGTATTAGAGGGAGCAACAAAGTCGCGTCTTGAGGGGGGCAAAACGTGCGGAGATTGCCGGCGGCAAGACTTGTGCTGCTCATGGCGGCATTATGGATGACGGCTGCGGGAACGGGAGCGCTTGCGTCGGGAGTTTGGGCGGCAGCGGATGCGGAAGCGGTTGTGGGCGCGGCGGACAAAGCGGACAACGGTTCCGGGGCTGAAGGCTCAGCGGGAACGGCCGTCTATGTCGTGCCGATCAGGCAAACGGTCGAATCGGGACTTCGGTCGTTTCTGGAAAGGGCTTACCGCGAAGCGGAGGAGGCCGATGCCGAACGGATCGTACTGGTGATCAATACGCTCGGCGGGCGGGTGGACACGGCGGGCGACATCGGTGAGTTGATTCGGGGCAGCAAAGTGCCGACGGTCGCTTTTGTCGAGGGCAAGGCGATTTCGGCCGGCACTTACATCGCGCTGAATGCGGAAACGATCGTCATGCAGCCGGGCAGCACGATCGGCGCGGCGGCCGTAGTAGACGGAAGCGGCGAGCTGGTCGACAATCCGAAGACTGTTTCCTATTGGGCGGGAGAGATGCGCAAAGCCGCCGAGTTCCGCGGCAGGGACCCGGATGTCGCGATTGCGATGGCGGATCCGGGCCAGCGGATCGAGCTCGAGAAGCTGGACACGACGAAGGAGCGGGGAGAGATTCTGACGCTTACCGCCTCTGAAGCGCAGAAGATCGGCTACGCCGACTATCTGGCGGCAACCGTGGAAGAGACGATTGCGTGGCTCGGTCTGGAGAACCGGACGACAGTCGAGATCGATCCGACGGTGTCCGAACGGATCGCCGGCTGGCTGACGAAGCCTGAGGTCATGTTCATTCTCTTCTTACTGGGCATCGCCGGCCTTGCGATCGAATTGCTTGTACCGGGCTTCGGCGTGCCGGGCATCGTCGGGCTGATCGCGTTCGGCCTGTACTTTTTCGGCCAATATGTCGCGGGGTTTGCGGGGATGGAATCGATCGTGCTGTTCGTGGCCGGGGTGGCGCTTTTGATTCTCGAGCTGTTTGTCCCGAGCTTCGGCATCCTGGGCATCCTGGGCGTCGTCTCGCTCGTCGGCGGGGTGGCAACGGCCGCTTACGATACCGGAAGCGCGGTGCAATCGCTGACGTTCGCCTTCGTGCTGGCGGCGATCGTCGTTGCGGTTGTGGCATATGTGTTCCGGCGCCGGGGCATATGGAACAAATTTATTTTGCGGGATCGGCTGACGACGGAAGAAGGGTATGTGTCCGGAGATTCCCGCCCGATGCTGGCCGGACGCCAAGGCGTGGCGGTGACGACGCTCCGTCCGGCCGGAACGATCGAGATCGACGGGGAACGGATCGATGCCGTGACCGAAGGCACCTTCATCGCGAGCGGCCGCCCGGTTATCGTGTCCAAGGTGGAAGGAACGCGCGTGGTCGTCAGAGAACTGCGCAATGACTACAATGAATAATAATGAGGAGCCATTCCTGTAATGAAGTAATTTGAGCTTTGAGCAAAAAAGCGCCG
>NZ_CAUPYC010000036.1:0-41680 GCF_963515335.1 uncultured Paenibacillus sp.
GGCGTGATCGCCGCTTAGGCGGCGCATTAGCGGCATACCGTGCCGCTAGCTGCTCCGCCAGCCCTCGCCAGCTCGCTCCCGCCATCGGTTAGCGGCATACGGTGCCGCTAGCGGGCGTGATCGCCGCTTAGGCGGCGCATTAGCGGCATACCGTGCCGCTAGCTGCTCGGCCAGCCCTCGCCACCGCGAGCTCTTGCCGCCGGTTACGCCTGCGAGAACTCCCGCCAGACGTCTTTGACGATTTCCGCGAACGTCTTGATGTTGCGTTCCTCGGCCCGGTTTTTGAGCATGATGAGGTTGGTTTCGATCTTGCCGGGAAACCGGTGCAATTCCGCAAGCGTGCCTTTCTTCAGCTCCTCCTCGACAAGCGTCGAGCCGAGAAGGGCGGTTCCCGTGTTGTACAGCACGGTCCGCTTGATCGTCTCGTCGCTGACGCACTCGATCACATTGGACGGCGAGAAGCCGTGCTCCTCCAGGCACTCATTGACGAGCCGCTGCACGTTGGAGCCGGATTTGTAAGTAATGAACGGATGCTTCGAGAGCAGCTCATCCGGCGCATAACGCTCGTACAGCTCCCTCGTCGTCACAAGCACGAGGTCCTCCTTGCCGAGCGGCGTAGACTCAATCAGCGGGGAATGGCACGGGCCTGCAATGATCGCGACATCCGCTTCGTTCGCCGCTACCCGCTTCATCGCCTCATTGCTGTCGCATGAGGACAATTGCAGCTTCACCTGCGGATTTCTGGAAATATACGAACGAATGATCAGCGACAGGTATTGCGTACAGTAAATTTCAGGCGCGGCAATCGTCAGCAGTCCGTGCGGCTCCTGCATTTTCCGCAGCTCGCGCTCCATATCCTCCAGCACGGCGAACGCCCGGTCCACATACTGCTTCATCACCTTGCCGGTCGGAGTCAGGTACGTCTTCTTGCCGACCCTGCTGAACAGGACGACGTCCAGCTCGCTTTCCAGCGACTGGAGCTGGAGCGTGATCGTCGGCTGCGTGTAGCCCAATATTTCCCCCGCCTTCGTCAGGTTCAGGCAATCGGCCACGACCTGAAACGTCTTGAGCTTTCTGAAATCCACCGGGGTTCCCCCTCCCTGCGCAAGCGCCGGCTCGCGTTGCGACTCCCTAGGATAGGCCTCACTCCGAATGTATCATAGATGGTGTCCTGCTGTTAATATCGAAAAGTATGCAAAAAAGCGAAGCGTCCAGGCCTATGCCGGGACGCCTCGCATGTCATGATTCCATACCGATTCCCTCCGTACACGCGCATGCACCGGTAAATCGGGCCTACTCCTGCTCCTTGAACGCATTATTGTAGCAGCGCCGGCACACCGGCTTATAGTCCTCGTTGCCCCCGATCTGGATTTGCTCGCCCTCGTTCACCGGCTGCCCGTCCCGGAAGCGGATGACCATCGTCGCCTTGCGGTCGCAATACCAGCAGATCGTCTTGATCTCCTCGATTTTATCCGCCTGCGCGAGCAAATAATAGCTGCCCTCGAACAGCCGGTTCTGGAAATCGTTCTTCAGCCCGAACGCCATGACGGGCACGTTCAGCTCGTCCACCACCCGGGTCAGCTGCAGCACGTGATGGCGTTTGAGAAACTGCGCCTCGTCGATCAGCACGCAATAGATTCGCTTCGGGCCTTCCGCCGGCTGGTACGCCTTCACACTCTCGAACAAATCGGTCTGCTCGTTCACCGGAATCGCGGGCCTTGTGAACCCGACACGGGAACCGACATGCTCGGAGCCGCTCCGCGTATCGACCGCCGGGGAGAAGATCAGCACAGTCTTGCCTTGCTCCTCGTAGTTGTGCGCGACCTTGATGATCTCGAAAGATTTGCCGCTGTTCATCGTGCCGTATTTGTAGTAAAGCTGCGCCAATGCCTTTTCCCCCAAGAAAAATATCGTAGGCTTATTATTATACAGGAACATATCGGAATATTTCGTGTCAAAAATGAGAACGGGTCACTTCCTGGAATGTCAACCTCTGCTTTATTAAAAATTACTAATCGTTTTATAGTGTTTCAGATCCGATGCCGATGGGTAAAGGATTTGCTTACAATACGGCCTGCCGGGTCATAACGGACGGCGGACGAGCCGTCGAAGCTCTTTGGCAGCCGGACTATGAACCGGAAACTCATCACGGAAGGACAAGAAATTGAAAACACCCATGAACAAGCTTATCGCAAGTATCGCACTATGCCTGTCCATCACGCTGCTCGGCAGCTTGGTCCTGACGCCGGAAACCGTACAGGCCGCGTCGAAATCATCCGCAATCGTCTCAACCGGTAAAAAATATATGGGCGTTCCCTACAAATTCGGCATCACCAGCCGGTTTGACTGTTCCTCGTTTACCCAATATGTGTACAAGCGCAACGGGATCAAGCTGCCGCGCACCTCGAAGCAGCAATCCAAGGTAGGCCGCTATGTAGCAAGAAAAGACCTGAAGCGCGGGGACCTGGTTATCTTCTATAAGCCGTTCCATCATGTAGGCATCTACATGGGGGACGGCAAGGTGCTCCACACTTACGGCAAACCGGGCGTAACGATCTCCAATATGAAATCGGGCTGGTGGAACCGCAACTATACGACCGACCGCCGCGTTCTCTAATAAACGGACAAGCATCGCACATGAAAAGAGGTCCCGATTGCCATCGGGACCTCTTTTTCCGTTATTCGTGCACCTGCGTCAGAATTTGACCCAATGCCTCCATAGCCTGCTCTTCCCGCTCGCCGTCGGTTTCCAGCGTCACCTCTTCGTTTGCCGCAATTCCGAGGGTCAGCATGATGAGCAAGCTTTTGCCGTTCGCTTTCTTGCCTTTGCTAATCACGTTCACCTTACACGGAAATGTAGAGGCGGTCTGTACGAACGTCTTGGTTGGCCGCACATGGAAGCCTGACGGATTAAGGATCGTGAAGGTTTTGGTCATCATCATGCATACGCTCCGTTTCTGATCTTCATTCGAATAAATGCCTGAATCTCGTCTTGCCCGCGCATCGTCAGCGCCTCTTCTGCGGACATCGACCATTCAGCCTTGGACAGCCGCCCGATCAGCTCCCTGGCCGGCAGGATCGACCCCGCGCTCATGCTGAATTCATGTAGACCCATACCGAGCAGCAGGGGAATCGCCGTTTGATCGCCGGCCATCTCGCCGCACATGCCGACCCATTTTCCTTGCTGCTTCGCCGCTTGAATGACCATCCGGATCAGTCGCAAAACCGCCGGATGGCAGGGCTGATATAAATAGGCAACCGTTTCGTTCATCCGATCCGCCGCCATCGTATATTGAATGAGATCATTCGTTCCGATACTGAAAAAGTCCACTTCTCCGGCAAACGTGTCCGCCGCAACGGCGGCAGCCGGCACTTCAATCATCATGCCTACTTCGATCCGGTCATCGGGAGGAGTCCCCGCTTCCGCAAGCCTGCGCTTCTCCTCCTCAAGGATGCGCTTCGCTTCCCTCAGTTCGTCCACAACCGCAATCATCGGGAACATGATCTTCAGGTTGCCGAAGCGGCTGGCCCGAAGCAACGCGCGAAGCTGAGTCCGGAACAAGTCCTCCCGGCTCAGGCATAAGCGCAGCGCCCGTTGGCCGAGAAAAGGGTTGCTCTCTTTCGGCAGCGACAAATACGGGAGCTCCTTATCCCCTCCTATATCCAACGTGCGGATGACGACGGGCTTGCCGTCCATTTTCTCGAGTACGTATTTATAGCTGTTGAATTGCTCCTCTTCCGTCGGCAAGGAGTCTCGGCCCATATAGAGGAACTCCGTCCGGAACAGCCCGATCGCTTCCGCTCCGTTATCAAGCGCCTTCTGTACGTCCTCCAGCTTGCCGATATTGGCCGCAAGCTCGACGCGCACGCCGTCCGCGGACTGCGTCGGCCGATCCTTTAAAGCGGCCAGCTCCGCTTTGCGGATGTCATAGCTCCTCTTTTTGTCCCGAAACGCCACAAGCTCTTCCTCACCGGGCCCGACGAGCACCGTACCCTCCACCGCATCCATAACGACGACCGCGCCGTCCTCGATTCCGTGAATCCCTTGCCCGACGCCTACAATCGCCGGGATATCCAGGGAACGGGCCATAATGGCCGAATGGGAGGTACGGCTGCCGATTTCGGTGACGAACCCCAGAATGACGTCGAGATTCAGCTGGGCCGTATCCGACGGTGTCAAATCCTCCGCGATTAGGATGCATGGTTCCGTGAGCGAGGATAAATCGCGGTGCGGTCTGCCCTGCAAATGGCTCATCACGCGGCCCGACACGTCTCTAATATCCACTGCCCGCTCACGAAGGAGCTCGTCATCCATCCCCATTAACATGTCGATGAACGTTTGCGAAATCTCGTGAACCGCATATTCGGCGTTTACCGCCTCATCGTTGATTTTCCCGACAATCACGTCCATCCATTCCGGATCATCAAGAATCATCAGATGCCCTTCGAATATTTCCGCCTTATGGGTTCCAAGCTTCTCTTCCGTCGCCGTCCGGATTCGCTCGAGCTCCGTTCCCGCTTGCGATACCGCTTTGCGCAAGCGTTCAACTTCTTGTTCGGCGTCCTCGACCGTTGTCCGGCCGGGTGTGGTCCGCTCACCCGTACGCATTCGATACGCTTTCGCCGCCGCCAATCCGGGCGATGCGCCGATTCCCCTTAATTGCTGCATCCGTCCGTTGCTCCTCCCGTTACCTCCGCCGCACCAGTAACTCGTAAGCGGCGCATATTTGTTCATGCAGTGCGTGACCGGACGGAATCCCCGTTACCTCCGCAACGGTCTTCCCCAAGCCCTGCTCGCGAATCGATGCCTGCAGCTCAACGGCTTCCGGATCATCGGCGTTATCGAACGCCAACGCGGCGCCCATCGCAGTCGTCAGATGCGGCACTTCGGCGCCGAAACCGTAAGCCATCAAGGCCGGACGAACAAGGCGATCGTTCGGCGAAAGCTTGCGCTGCGGGGAACGTCCCACGCGTTCGACCTCGTCGGTCAAATAAGGATTGCGAAACCGTTCAAGAATTTTATCGATGTAACGTGCATGCCCGGCCTCATCCAAGCCGTATTGCTTGATTAACGCCGCGCCCGTCTCCCGCAACGCGCCGGCGACCTCCGCCTTGATCGCGTCGTCCTTCATTGCCTCTTGAATGGTCGCATAACCGCGGAGATAACCGTGATAAGCGGCACAGCAATGCCCCGTATTTACGGTAAACAGCTTGCGTTCGATATAAGGCTGCAAATCATCGACATAATGGATGCCTTCGACAGGCCGATAACCTTCCAGCATGGCGGAGCCGTCTACCACCCATTCGTAGAAAGGCTCGACGGTTACTTGCAGCGGGTCCTCATGGTGCTGAAGCGGTACGATCCGATCCACGGCAGCATCGGGGAAGGCAATGGCTCCCTCCGCCCGCTTCCGGTTCTCCTCGCTAAGATGGCCAAACACCAGCCCCTTCAGCTCCGTGCTGCCTCCGATTGCATTTTCGCAGGCGATAATATGGAGCGGAGCGGCCGTACGGTCGAGCCGCAGTACGATGCCTTTTGCTATCGCTTCCGCGATATGCTTCAATACCGACACGCCAACCGCAGTCGTTACGAGATCGGCTTCCGCGACCGCTTCCGCGACAAGGTCAACCTGCTTGCCGTCAATCGCCGAAACATTGCGTACAAGGTTGGTTTCGGCTTTTTCGTTCGCAAGGGTAACCGTGTATTCACGCTTCTCGTTAAGAAGAGAAACCAGACTTTCATTGACGTCTACGAACTGTACCTCATAGCCGGAATCGGAGAGCAGCAATCCGATAAAGCCCCTTCCAATATTGCCTGCTCCGAAGTGGACGGCTTTCATACGTTCATCCCCTTTTCGAATATTTCAAGAAGCTCCTCCTCCGAGCCGGCTTCCAGAATGCGCGCCATCTCATCGTCATCCGAGATGAGCACCGCCATATTCGATAGAATCTCCATGTGATCGTTGCCGACCGCCGCAAGTCCGATGATCAATTTAGCGGTTTCGCCGCCCCAATCGACGCCTCCGGGTACGGTCAAGATCGATATCCCGGTTGAACGGATAAGGCTTTTCGATTCATTGGTGCCGTGGGGCATCGCGACCCCATTGCCCAGGTAAGTAGAGCCGACGGTGTCGCGCTCGATCATTCTGTCCGTATATTCCTGCGGCACGTGACCCGCATCAACCAACAGCTGTCCCGCCAGCCGGATCGCTTCATTCTTGTCGCTTACCTGTACATTTAATCTCACTTTGTCTTTCGAGAAAATGCCCACAGTTAATCTCTCCAATCCATTTTGTTTTTTATATATTGCTCCAGTTGCTGCGATAGGAACGTCTTTATCGCCTCGGCATCGGCTCGGCGCAGCAAATCAATCATCTCCGGCAGCAGAAGCATCGCGCTGATTTCGCTGAGAACCTCGAGGCTTTCCTTGCCGAGACGTTTCGGTCCCAGCATGAGCAAAATATGGCTTATTGCAGGTGCCATCGCATCCCAATCGTCCTGTCCAAACCGCAGGCGGGTTGGCAATCGGAAGAGCGACAGATACGGCTCCCGCACCTGATCGCTTCTCGTATGGAACAGTGCGAGCTCGGTATCGGGAATCCATTGGCTGCCCTGCCGCTCCCGAAGAAGCAATTGCCCGGCGACCGTTTCAGCGCTGCTCAGCTTGCCGGATTCGGCCACAACGGCCAGCATGGCATTCACTACATGATTTAAATCCGCTTCGCCCGGAGCCGCGGGAACCGGATAGACACCAAAGCCGTCGAGCAGCCGTACGACTTCATCGGTATAACTCTTTAAACGCTTTAACCGGTCCAATGAGACGGGCGAAGGTACCGAAGCAACGGCTTCATCCGGCAGGTTTTTCAATGTAATGTCCTGGATATGCACCCTTAGCTTCTCCGCTTCTTCACGGGTGAGCAATGGACTAAGCTTGACATAGCGGTCCGGACCCAGTGGGAGGTCGACGGTCGAAATAATCAGATCGTAACGGTCCTTCGGCAACCTAGACGCCTCGTACCACGAATGGTGCCCGATTAAATCAATCTGCGGCAGCTCTTTGTTGATCCGCACCGCGAGCAGCTTCGAGGATCCGATGCCGCTCGTGCACACCAGCAGCGCCCTCACATTTCGCGGGAACTGGCTCAATCGTTCGACGGAAGCGCCGAAGTGCATGACGATATACCCGATTTCTTCGTCCGGCACGGCGAGCGTCGGCATCGTCTCGTCGACGCCTTCCCTCACGATCGTGAAAAGAGAAGCGTAATCGCGCTTGATTTGGGCCAAAAGCGGATTACGGATGCTGTCTCCCGCCCGCAGCCGTTCGATGGCAGGGCCCATGTGGCGGATCAGACCGTCGAGCAGCGAGCGGTCCCTGACGAACGGAATATCCGTTTGCTTTTCCAGAAACCGTACTAAATGGACGACTGATTCGACCAGCGCCAGATCGTGATGGAGCAGCGGCGTTGCCGGCCCATCCTGCTCTTTGCCGGTAAGCAGCCTTTGTAAGTACTCGGATTCCGCCGCAGGCAGCGGACCGAGCTCGAGCATAGCCGCAAAACGCCTCGATTCCTTATACTCGTGTTCGGATCTTTCGGCGCCTTCTTGCCGATCACCGGGTGCGCCGGGGCGGATAT
This sequence comes from uncultured Paenibacillus sp., assembly GCF_963515335.1. Lineage (NCBI taxonomy): Bacteria > Bacillati > Bacillota > Bacilli > Caryophanales > Paenibacillaceae > Paenibacillus > uncultured Paenibacillus sp. The sequence goes on from NZ_CAUPYC010000036.1 coordinate 7,635, forward strand.
AATGGTGCCGCTTCATGCGCGTCAATGCGACGGAGAGCCGGATCAGCAGACGGGTATAATCCGTCTCGGACAATGGGTTCGTCCCCTCCACCTCCAGCTGCCAAAGCGCATTTTCGATGGCCAGAAAATGATCCTTGCCGACCATCTTCAGCAAACGTGCGGTGACGGGTGACATCCCCTGCAGGCCGCTAACGGACCCGAACATGTCCGAATCGTCCAGATTCTGCTCCGCCAATCGTCCGATCAGCCTGCGTTTGGCGGTCTCCGGCCCGCAGATCTCGACGCCGTAACCGCGCCTTCTAACCAGCGTAAGCCCGTTCTTCAGCAGCTTCCGCTCGAGTTCGGCCAGATCGTTGCTGACGGTCGGGATCGCGACGTGCAGCTCATGGGCCAGGGCAAACATCTTCACAGGCTCGGCCTCTTCCAATAACCTGCACAAGATAAGCAGCCTGCGTTCTTCCGGCGAATAGGTTTCCGTCTCTGACCTCCCGAGCGCTTCTTGAAACCTCGACAACGCCTCGGCGGTGCCTTCGAGCTGGATGCCTGAGCCGGATTTTTTGTGGAGCGACAGTCCTTCGCCATGGAGAAGCGGCTCCAGATCCAGAAGCTCCCGATGCACGGTTCTCGTGCTGACCCGAGCCTCTTCCGCGATCTCGCCGGCCGTTATATCGCCTTGCCGTTCAAGCAGCGCCTCCAGAATCAGGCGTTGTCTGTTGGACAATTTCATACCGGCATCCTCCATCCCGTCGCTCTGAAATGGGCGTAACGCCGACGACGGTTCGTCAGCGTTATGCCTTCTTGCTTGTTATCCGCCCAATCGTTTCACGAGCACGTCGTATTCCGGACTCTTCAGAAAATCGTCGATGGAAATATGTTCGGCGTTCGGCGCTTTTAACCTTGCGCGGTCGGTCAATGTCTTGTGCGTGATAACGATGTCCGCATCCTCCGGTATCTCGCTGATAGCGGTGTTCGTTACCGTGACCGGCAGATGGGCCGTATTCACCTTCTTGCGCAGTATGGAGGCACCCATTGCGCTCGAACCCATGCCCGCATCGCAGGAAAAGACGATTTTGTTGACAGTTTTCTTCGTGACTGCTGATGCTGCAGGAGCTGCGTCTGGAACCGCCTGCCCTTTGGAAACGGCTTTCATATGCTTCACTTTCTCCGTTGCTTGCTCCAGATCGTCCTCCGCCGCATGCTTCGTCGTCTTCAGCAAAACGGTCGCGACAAGGAAGGAGGCGATTGCGGCCGTTATTACACCGCTTAGTACCGGCAGCAGACCGCCTTTCGGGGTCATCGCGATGTAAGCGAAAATACTGCCGGGAGAAGGCGTGGCGACAAGGCCGGCACCAAAAACGGAGAACGTAAATGTACCGACGACACCGCCTGTGATGGCGGCCAAGATCAAACGAGGGTTCATCAAGATATAAGGGAAGTAAATTTCATGGATCCCGCCGAAGAAATGAATGATAGTAGCACCCGGAGCGGACTGTTTCGCCATGCCGCGGCCGACGAACCAATAGGCGAGCAGAATGCCGAGACCCGGACCGGGATTCGACTCCAGCATGAAAATGATGGACTTGCCGGTCTTGGCGGCTTGCTCCAGGCCGATCGGTCCGAGAACACCGAAGTTGATCGCGTTGTTCAAGAATAAAATTTTACCCGGCTCGATCAGAATGTTCGCCAGCGGCAGCAGCCCCGCACTGATGAGGAAATCCACGCCGGACGCCAGCGCCCTGCTGATCGCTTGCACGAACGGTCCGATCCCCTTGTAAGCGAGCAACGCCAGCGCGCCGCCGATAATGCCGGCCGAGAAGTTGTTGACCAGCATTTCAAAGCCTGCGCGGACCTTGCCTTCGATCGACTTGTCGAATTGTTTGATGATCCAGGCCGATGCCGGACCGACGATCATGGCGCCGAGGAACATCGGAATTTCCGAGCCGACGATGACGCCCATCGTCACCGCGGCGCCGATAACCCCGCCACGCGTGCCGTGAATGATCGTGCCGCCGGTATAACCGATCAGCAGCGGCAGCAGGTAGGTGATCATCGGCCCGACCAGCGCCGCCAGATCCTCGTTCGGAATCCATCCCGTCGGAATGAACAGGGCCGTAATCAAGCCCCATGCAATAAAAGCTCCGATATTCGGCATGACCATACCGCTGAGAAATCGACCGAATCGTTGTACCGAAACTTTAGCGCCTCCGCCGGAAGATGCTTGCCGCTTCGCATTCTCACTCATGAAATATCCTCCTTCGATTGAATCCAATCTCGATTATTATTCGACACGGATTGTTGAAATAATCGTAAAATAATCCGTTTTCATAATCAATCAAATGAAAAACAGCTTTCGTCAAGAAAGCTGTTGACATGATTTATGCAGCTCTGTTCTATCATTAGCCTTGGTATGCTTCTCGAACCCGTTTTGCATCCGCACGCCGCTCTGGTACAATATCCTCGAAAGAAATTCCACACGTTTAGGAGGCAACGCATGAACACGTTCACGTATCATAATCCGACCCGGCTCATATTCGGAAAAGGAACGTTGGAGCAACTCGGCAAATTGACGCAGCCCTACGGCAAAAAGGTTCTGCTCGTCTACGGCGGCGGAAGCATCAAGAAAAACGGCGTTTACGACGGTGTCGTCAAGCAGCTGGAAAGCGTTGGGACGCAAATTTTCGAGCTGGCCGGCGTGGAGCCGAATCCCCGGCTGACCACCGTACATAAAGGCGTGGACATCTGCAAAAAGGAAGGCATCGACTTCATGGTCGCGGCCGGCGGAGGCAGCGTCATCGATTGCGTCAAAGCGATTGCGGTCGGGGCCAAATATGACGGCGACGTGTGGGATATCATCACCCGCAAGGCGGAGCCCAAGGAGGCGCTGCCGTTCGGAACGGTTCTTACGCTTGCCGCCACCGGGTCGGAAATGAACTCGGGCTCCGTCATCACCAATTGGGAGACGCAGGAGAAATACGGCTGGGGCAGCCCGTATACGTTCCCGGTTTTCTCCATTCTCGATCCGGAGCATACGTTCACCGTTCCCAAAGACCAGACGGTCTACGGCATCGTCGACATTATGTCCCATATCTTCGAGCAATATTTCCATCATACCCCGAACGCTCCGGTGCAGGACGGCTTCTGCGAATCGCTGCTGCGCACCGTCATCGAGGCGGCTCCGAAGCTGGTGGAGAACCTGAACAGCTACGAGCGCCGCGAAACGATTCTGTACAGCGGCACCATGGCGCTGAACGGCACGCTGTCTATGGGCACCCTCGGCGACTGGGCGACGCACAACATCGAGCACGCGGTCAGCGCCGTTTACGACATCCCGCACGGCGGCGGGCTGGCCATCCTGTTCCCGAACTGGATGGAGCATGTCCTCGATGAAGGCGTGGGCCGCTTCAAGCAGATGGCCGTCCATGTGTTCGGCGTCGATCCGGCCGACAAATCCGACCGCGACACGGCGCTGGAAGGCATACGGGCGCTCCGCTCCTTCTGGAATTCGATCGGCGCGCCGAGCCGGCTGGCCGATTACGGCATCGGCGGCGACAAGCTGGACGTCATGGCCGAGAAGGCGATGGTCTACGGACCTTTCGGCAACTTCAAGAAACTCCAGTACGACGACGTGCTGGCTATCTACAAGCAATCGTTGTAAATCAGTTAAAAGGGCTGACCGCTCGTTATCGCGCGATGACGACGGGCCGGCCCTTGCTTTGATATGAACCTTCTTGATCCACTAGCTTGCGGAATTTCTGAGTTCCCGGACAAGCTTGCAGCTTGGTGATCAATCTCCAGCTTGGTGCCCTGCTCCGTCGGTAAAAGCCCGATTGCGCTGTACAAAATCCAATCCGATCTTCTTGCCGTACGTTAGCCGCCGAACAGCCGCCGATACTCCGAGGGCGTCATGCCCTCGTACGCCATGAAACGCTTGTTGAAATAGCTCGCGTTCGTGTACCCCGCGGACATCGCGATCGCGGCGACCGTATCGTCCGGCCTTTCGAGCAGAAGCTGTTTCGCGGCTTGAAGCCGGCAGCGCGTAACGAAATCCATCGGCGTCATCTCCATGGCTCCCCGGAACAATTTGCAAAAGTAGAACGGGCTGACCCCGGCGCGCTCCGCCCACTCCTCCAGCAAAAAAGGCTTGCATGCCTCCTCCTGCATCAGCGGCAGCAGTTCGGCAATCCGGCCGGCCGACCGGCCGGATTTGCCGGACTTCGCCGACGAATACGGGACGGCTTGCTGCACGAATTCGACGATCACCGCATACGTCAGCGCGGAAAGCAGCGTCGGATCGTTCATCCTGTGTTTCTCCGCCGCCGACAGCAGCTCCAGATGGGCCGCCGCCCATGCCTCGGGCTGGCGAAGGCGCCAGAGCCGGCTTTTATGCATCCCGCGCGCTTGCAAATAATCCTGCAGGCTGGTTCCGCTGCCGTAGAAATGGACCCACCTGATGTCCCACGGCTCATCCTTGCTGCTGTAATAATGCTGGCGCTGCATCGGAAAATACAGCACGGCATCCCCTCTGCGCAGTTCATGAACCTGCCCATCGGCTTCCACATAGCCTTTGCCCGAAGCGACGCAATGGATGTTGAAATTGTTCATGGCTCCGGGCTCGCGGCTTACCGTGTGCTCGGGAGAATCAGTATAAACGCCGACCGATTCCGGAAAGCAGAACAGCGGGGTATCGGGAATGGTCAGCAAATGGGTCTGCCTTTTCATCACACGCCCACTCCTATGACAATATCGTTCTAACGCGTTAAAAATAATATTATTTTCATATTATCGGCTATCTCCTATAATCGCAATATAGTGATAACTTTCAAATCAGGAGGTCGTGCGCAGAATGAGCAAAAAGGTGAAATGGGGCGTCATCGGCTGTGCCGGAATCGCCAAACGGGCCGTCATTCCGGGCATACAGGAATCGGAACTAAACGAGGTCGCGGCGATCGCCAGCAGAGACGCGGACAAAGCACGCAGAACCGCCGAGGAACTGAACATTCCGGGGGCTTACCCGAGCTATGAAGCGCTGCTCGAAGACGATTCGATCGACGCGGTGTATATCCCTTTGCCTAACCATCTGCACAAGGAATGGACGATCCGGGCGGCGGAAGCCGGCAAGCACGTGCTCTGCGAGAAACCGCTCGCCCTTACCGCGAACGAAGCGGCGGAAATGGCCGAAGCCTGCGATAAGGCCGGCGTTCTGCTCTCCGAAGCTTTTATGTACCGCCATCATCCGCGCTACCGGATGATCCGCGAGGTGATCGCATCCGGCAGGATCGGGGCAATCCGGGGCATTCACGGCACCTTCACGTTTAACAATGCGGCCGATGCGGCGAATGTCCGCTACCGCCGGGACTGGGGCGGAGGCTCCCTGTACGACGTCGGCTGTTACCCGATCAACGCGGCGCGTCTGCTTCTCGGCACCGAACCGGAAGCCGCCACGGTTCAAGCGTTTTTCTCCGCCGCGCATGACGGCGTGGACATGATGGCGTCCGGCTTGATCGAATTTCCCGGCTCCGCGGCCCTTACCTTCGACTGCGGCATGTGGGCGGCTTTTCGCAATACTTTGCAGGTGGTCGGCGACAAAGGACTTATCGAGGTTCCGTCCGCGTTCGTCACCGGCACGGACGCCGGCTCGAATTTCTTTGTAACGGCTGACGGCATGCGCGAAGAGATTCAAGTGCCGGACGTGAATCAGTACGCCGCGCAGGCGGACGATTTTGCCCGGGCGATTCTCGGCAAACAGCCGCTCCCGTTCCTGCCCTCTGACGCGGTCAACAATATGAGGGTCATCGACGCCTGCCTGCAATCCGCGCGGAGCCGCGCAAGAATCGCAATCGTTAAGGAAAGAGAGGCGTGACGGCAATGGAATATATCTCGATTCAAGGCGTCGGCAAGCCGGTTTCCCGTCTGATCAAGGGGACGGATTATTTTTATCACGACAGTTATGAGAAAGCGGCGGCGAATATGGATGCTTTTCTGGCGATCGGGGGCAACACGGTCGATACCGCGCATATTTACTGCGGCGGACAAAGCGAGGAAGTGCTCGGGCGGTACATGCAGGAGCGGGGAAACCGTGACCGCATCGTCATCCTGACCAAGGGAGCCCATCACGACCAGAACGGGCCGCGCGTGAACAGGGAGGCGATCCGCCGGGATTTATCCGACAGTCTCGAGCGCCTTCAGACCGGTACGGTAGACATGTACGCGCTTCACCGCGACGATCCGGACACGCCGGTCGGCGCGATCATCGAAGCGTTGAACGAGCACATCGAGTCAGGCGAGGTGAACGCGATCGGCGCGTCGAACTGGACCTGGGAGCGGCTTCAGGAGGCGAACGCCTATGCCGAAGCGCACGGCATGACCGGCTTCTCGTTCAGCAGCCCGAATCTGAGCCTTGCCAAAGCGAACGAGCCGTTCTGGGCCGGCTGCGTTTCGGCCGATGCCAGGACGTGCGAGTGGCATGAAGCGACGCAAATGCCGCTGCTGTCATGGTCGTCCCAGGCGAGGGGCTTTTTTACGGGCCGGTTCTCCCCCGAAGTGCGCGACAACCCGGATATCGTGCGCGTCTTCTACAGCGACGGCAACTGGGAACGGCTGCGCCGCGCCGAACGGCTGGCGGAGGAGAAGCGGGTGTCGCCGATCCAGATCGCGCTCGCTTACGTGCTCAACCAGCCGTTCCCTGCCTGCGCGCTGATCGGTGCCCAGACGGCGGAGGAGCTGCGCTCCTGCCATGAGGGCGCGGCGATTCGCCTGAGCCGGGCGGAGCGGGATTGGCTGGATTTGACGGCCGAGAGCGTCGGCAAATAATTGAAATATTTCCTTTATATACTATTTAGAGAGGAACGACCGGGTTCCTTAAAAGAATGGCATTTTCGCTCCGCTCTATTTATAATGGGAGTAATGTTCCGATAGGCAATTATAAACTCCCTGTTGAAAAGAGTGAACCGGCATGTCCACCGACCCGCATCGTTCCAGGAAAGAGAAAAACATTATATTGACCGGCTTTATGGGCGTCGGCAAAACAACGATAGGCCAGCACATCGCGCAGAAATTAAACCGTCCTTTCATCGATGCCGATCAGGAAATTGAGAAGCTGCATCAGATGCCCGTCACCCGAATTTTCAGTACGCTCGGCGAACAAAAATTCCGTGAAATCGAGAAGGACTTTATCACCGGGCTCTGCCAGACGGCCCGCCAGAGCGTCGTCTCGCTCGGCGGCGGCGCCTTTTTGCAGGAGGCGATTCGCAACGTTTGCCTGTCCACTTCTTATGTTGTTTTTCTGGATCTGGGATGGAACGCGTGGAAAGAACGGCTGCATCTGCTCATGGATAACCGCCCGATACTGCAGGGCAAGTCATTGGAGGAAATCGAAGCGCTTTATAAGGCCCGCCAATCGATATACGCCCACCATCATTGGAGGGTAAACACGGAGCACCTGAATCCTGAGGCTGCAGCCGATAAAATCGTTCATACCCTGCGGCTGGCTTGGCAATCGGATGACCCGATCGCCGGGACTCCCGCCACCATTTGAGGATGTGGCTGTTCAGTCGAACGCGGGCGTGGGGAACAGCCGGAAAACATCCCGCTATAGACGGTTTTTGGGAAGCCCACGGGCCCCTTTGGATTTCATCCAACACAAGTGAAGTTGTTGTCCTCTTCTCTCCGGCTACGTTGGATTCTCTCCAGCCAAATGTAGCAGATAGGGACGGTTCAGAGGAAAATGCGGGTTTTCGTTGGAAACTATCCAACATAGACCGGCCTATCAGCAAAGAGAGGACGTTTAATTGGATGATTTCCAACGAGGCGTTGCGCGATTATCGCGATTATTTAAAGAACGCGGACCTCAGCAGTTTTAGCGACAATACTGGGCGTTTCGCTCCCTCGGATGCGGTCGATCAGCCCCTTCACCTCGTAAAGTTAACCGATCGTCTACCTTACTGCCGCCAAACATCCCCATATTCCTTCTTCCGCATGAACAACGCATAGGCGTAGGAGCAGGCGGGGACGATTTTCTTGTTCGTCGCTCTCGCTTCCTCGACCACCTGCCTGACCAGCTCCTCCGCAAGCTTCTGCCCCCGCATCGACGGATCCACATACGTATGGTCGATGACCAGCGTATCTTCTCCTTGCGGCACATAGGTGATTTCCGCCACGATCTCCCCATCCTGCTTCACGACGCAGCCGTCGCCTTGCTTCACGGTTTCCCTCATGTCACGTTCCCCCTTGTGCTTGAAGCAAACGATACAAATTTCCGACCGATTCCATCGAATAGACGATTTGATCCGGTTCGCCGTCCTTCAGCAGCACCAGGCAGGGCACGCTTGCAATTTGCCATGCGCTGCGTAGGTGCGGCGCAAAATGAATGTTGATTTTCGAGATCGGCACGACGCCCCCGGTCGCCTCCGCCACTTCCAGCATCCGCTCCGCCACCTTGCAGGTGCCGCACATGGCGGTATAGAAAAACACCGCTTCCCTTCTTCGTTTCGGGCGAAGCTCGTCACGCATCCATTCCTTCTCGTCCGTTTCCCGAATGGCGATCAAATCCCCTTCGAGCCGGTAGCCGCCGCAAGCGGGCCGGCTTTTTTATCTATTATGCTCTCTTTACCCGAATTCGGGAAGCGGCAACAGACATTATTCGTTACATGATTTTCACTTTATTATCGCAGAGCCTTAACGACAAAAACCGGCCTGTCGTTAACGGCAGACAGGGCCTGGTCGACCACGCTCCTACTCCTTCACCGCCCCCATCGTCATGCCGCTTACGATATATCGTTGAATGAGCAGCGAGAAAAGCATTACGGGCAAGCTGAACAATACCGCAGCCGCCGTCATTGGCCCCAGATCGAGATTATAGGCCGTTAGAAATTCGGAAAGCCCTACCGGCACGGTCTTGGCCGACGTGCTGGTCATCATCAGCGCCATGAGAAAATCGTTCCATGACAGCATATAGCTGAAAATGGCGGTCGTAGCCAGGCCGGGCAGTGAAATCGGCAGGATGATCCGCATGAACGCGCCGAATTTTCCGCACCCGTCCACCCGCGCCGATTCGTCCAATTCCTTCGGCAAGCCGTCGAAAAAGCCGATCATCATCCAAATGACGAACGGGATATTGATGCTGGTGTATACAAGCACCAAAGCCAGTTTCGTATCGTAAATCCCCAGTTGATTAACGATCCGGTACATCGGCACCGCTACGCTGATCAACGGCACCATCCGCACGGCCAGCGTCAGCAGCAGAAACAAATTTCCCAGACGGGAGGAGAAGCGGGATAAGCCGTACGCTGCAACCGATCCCATAAACACGCTGATCAGCGTGCTCAGGATCGCAGTGACGAAGCTGTTGCCGAAATATTTGCCGACGGCCAGCACATCGAACATCGTTCGAAAGTTATCGGCCGTGAAGACGGTAGGAAGCAGACGCGGCGTCGAGGAAATGACCTCCGACGGAGGCTTGAGCGAAGACATGACCAAATAGGCATAAGGAAATAGAAAGGCGATCACAAATAACCCGGTTACCGCCAAGTTCATCAGATTACCCAGCGTCAATCTGCGTGCGGTAAATATCGTCATGTTGAAGAACCCCCCATATCAAGATGCATTCTTGTTCGGATTCCATAACCGCATCATGAAAACCCCGCAAACCGATAACAAAAGGATCATAAATAAAACCGCGAGCGCGCTTGAATAGCCGACCTGATTGTAACGCGCCATCGTGTTGTAGATCATGGTACTGAGTACGGAAGAAGAGAAGTTGGGGCCTCCCTGCGTGAGAACCCAGATGATATCGAATGAACGCGCCGCATCGATCATCCGGATGAGAACGGCGACGACGATTACCGGTCGCAGGCTCGGCAGCGTGATATGCCAGAACCGCCGGCTCCTGTCCGCCCCGTCGATATGTGCCGCTTCATACAAGCTTGCGGGAATTCCCTGAATGCCGGCCAGTAGAACAAGCATCATAAACGGCGTCGTCAGCCAGACATCCGCGATCATGACGGCAAGCAGCGAGTATTTGCTGTCCGACAGCCACAGGATGTCCTGCGGCGTATCAATCAAGCCTGCCCGGTATAGAAGCGCATTAAGAATACCGAATTGATCGTTCAGCATAAACTTCCAGATCAGTCCGCCTACGAGCGGCGCAATCATCAGCGGGCTCAGAAACAGCGTTCTCACAAAGTGGCTGCCTTTAAATCCGGTGCTGAGCAGGAGCGCGATCAACAACCCGAGCACCAGCTCGATCGTCACCGCTCCGATTACAAAAACGATCGTGTTATACAAAGATTCATAGAAACGATTGGAGGTCAGCGCATTCATATAATTCTCCGCCCCGACAAACCGCACCCCGCTTCTCGAATCGTACAGGCTGTCTCTTACTAACAGAAGCATGGGGTACACAAAAAACAACAGCATAAAGACGGCAGCCGGGGGAAAAAACAACAGGGCGGTTCTTCGATCACTTTGCGTCATAGAGTCACGCTCCTCTACTCTTGGGGTGGAATGGAAGCGGAGGATAGGCAAGCCTATCCTCCCGGTTTCTTGAGCGTTACTGGCCTTGAATTTCGTTGATGACCTCAGCCGCTTCATCCAATGCTTCTTGCGGCGTCGATTTGCCGGACAGCGCTGCCTGCACGGCAGGCACCAGCGCCTCGCTCTCGATCTCGTTCCAGAACTCGAGTACCGGTCGGTTCTGCGTATGTTTGGCCGACAGCGTTGTATTGAGCGCCAACAGATGCGCGTACTCCGGTTGCTGGCCATATTGCTCGAACAGCGATTTGCGCGAAGCGACGCCAAGCGCCTTCAGGAAAAGCTCGTTCTTGCTATAGATGAACTTCACATATTCCTTGGCGATATCCTGCTTCTTCGAAGAACTCGGAATGACCTGATACCACGGCCCCGGCACCACGCCGACACCCGCTTCGCCGCCGATCATCGGCGCTGCGCCGACCTTGCCGGCTACCTGAGATTTCGCCGGATCGTTCGAAGGGACGAAGAAATGGCCCCACGCCAGCATCATGGCCAGCTTTCCGTTCCAGAACAGCTCGGACGTTTCGGAGGAAGCCATATTCAACGCTCCCTCCGGAGCTGACTGGTCTTCACGCAATATCTTCGTCAAGAAATCAAGCGCATCCACATAAGGCTTTGTATTGACGTTCGCCTTGCCGTCTTCGCCGACGACGAGAGGACCCGCTCCGGCCTGCGCGGCATGGTCAAGCCAGCTGGCTACGGAATCGCCATTGTTGAGCCCGAATACGGAAGTACCGTACAGATCCTTTGTGCCGTCGTTGTCCATATCCCGCGTAAAGAACTTCGCTACGTCCCGGTATTGCCGCCAAGTCGTCGGCGGCGCCAGCTCATAGCCGTATGCCGACTGGAACGCCTCCTTCTCATTCGGATCCTCGAACAGATCCGTGCGGTACAGAAGAATCTTGGAGTTCGTCCAGACCGGCATGCCAAGCGGCTTGCCGTCCACAGTCCCTCCGTCGATCAATCCCGTGAACAGGTCCCCGGCAACCTCATCCGTCAACAGATCGTCCATGGGAGCCAAGCCTTTCGCAAGCGCCGGAAACCATAGAATATCGATCGTGGCGACATCGTAAGAACCCGCCTTGGCTTTGATCTCGGCATTCAGCTTGTCATACACGCCGATGTAAGGAACGGATTCGATCTTCACTTCATAACCAGTCTGCTGCTTGAATTCTTCCGCCGTCTCTTGAGCGACCGCGAATGCTGGGCTTCCGCCTTCGACCAACACGGTAAGCGATTGCCCGCTTCCTTTGCTATCCGCAAGCGCCGCATCGTTGCCATTCGCGGCGTCATTTGCCGCTTTTTCGGAACTGTTCGTCTTGTTTGCGCTTTCATTGCTGCCCGAACAGCCTGCCAAAATAGACGTTACGACCAACAAGACAGCGATTAAGATCATACCGACTCTTTTCCTGCTTAACATACCAGAACCCCCCTCAATGGTTTATCGATCCCACAAGCCGTGCTCCGGACATCTGCGCGGCAATCTTTGCTCGACGGGCGGCAGTGATTCCAGCGGTTTATGCGGCTCCAATTGATACCAGTAGGCGACGCTTGAAAATTCGTTCCCTTGATCGTTGGCATGGCCATGCTCGATGGTCACCCTGATCGATTTCTGGAAACGAACGGGATCTTCAATATGGAACCGGTACAAGCTCCATTTGCCGAAGTGCTCTTGCACATCGCTGCCAAGCGAAATACCGTGGTATGGCGCGGCATATTCCCCGCTCGGAAATCCCCAGGCCGCGTTGAAATAATCCTCCGTTCCGGTTCCGTGCAAGGAAGGCGGCCAAATTTCGCCGTCGATAAAAATCATATCGTCGCCTTCGCCAGGCCAAGTGAATTCTTGATTCGAGGCATCGAAGTTGTCGATATTGAGGACGCAGCCGACATAATGGCCTTGGCCTTCGGCGTCGAGAATGACATAGTTGTCCCCGCCGGTCAGATTGACCCCCGGAAGATCCCAAGGAGCCGGATTGACGAGATTCGATTCATGAACCACTTTCTCGCAAGGATTCTCGAGGTTCCATTTCGCATGGAAGCGGCCAACGTCCTCCGGTAAAGGCTCCTCGGTCAACTCGTAGTCAACGTAATAGAACAGGTTCTCGATTTTGGATTCGCTTTCATTAATGATTTTAATAACGGCGCCGTCGCCGAACGGCATCGGGAAGTAGCTGTTCATCGCGGCGGCGAACGGCCCCTTTGGACCGCGTTTCTCCCCCATGACCATACTGAGCGGCAGAGAAACGAAATGCTTGCAAGTGGCATGTCCGATCCCGAAAAAATCGCCCAGCGGCACTCTGACGCTCGGGTTTTCTTCACCGTCCCAATACATCTCGATCACGAGCTTGCGCAAATACTGCGGAGCGTAACATCGGGTCGTGAGCCAGATGTGTTTGATACAACCCATGCCTTTAATATCCGCGATGACGCATGTGTCCCCGGGCTCCACCACTTTGAAATCCCGGTTTCCCCCCGTGCGGTCGTAGCTTGATTCGCGCAGCGTGCGTGCGTTTTTAATGAGGGGTAGTCCGCCTAACGGACTGTTCGGTTGCCATACGTTCATTTTGTGCGCCTCCTTTTCAACGATGAAAAATCCTTGTTTATTTTTGCTTTCCATGTCATCATTGTATAGCAAGCGTTACATGAAGTCGTTGGCAAAGGTTATTGAATTTTTGTCATATATTGCTTTCAAAAATCACCGAGGTGATCCGTATGATCCTGCAGCAGCTCTCGCCTTACATCCGGGTTGCGATGGACAGCAAAATTCCTTTTCCCTGGCAGCTGAAGGAGCGTGTTCTTTTCGACTATGAACTGCTCTATGTAAAGGAAGGAAGAATGAGGGTCGTCATTGAAGGCCAGACTTATGAAGGCGAGCCCGGAGACCTGTTTCTTATTCGCCCCAAGCAGCGGCATACCATGGAGAAAATCGGCACGGGCATGCTTCGGCAGCCTCATTTGCATTTCGACTTGTACTATTCGGAAGACAGCCCGGACGTTAAGGTTTCGTTCAAGCCGCTGGAGGAAATTTCGGACGAAGAAAGGAATTGGTTCCGTCAGGACCCCCTGGATGGATTCTCCATTCATCTTGCCTGCCATCTGAGGCTTCGAAACCCGACGGTCATCGAGAACATGATGTTCGAGATCATTAACGAATTTCAGGTGAAGATGCCCTTTTATGAAATGAATGTAAAAGGGATGTTCATCCAATTGTTTATCCACCTGCTGCGCGAAAATTATTGGAACCAGAATCCTCAGTTGCTTACGAACATGGACGAATTGGTGAAGCTGCGCAATTACCTGAAATCCCATATCGATCAAAAAGTGACGCTCGACGAGCTGGTTCGCCTGACGGGAATCAGCAAATTTTATCTGATTCACATTTTCAAAAAAACGTTCGGCATGAGCCCGATCCAATATCATCAATTGCTGAGGATCGAGAAAACGAAGGAAATGATCCAGTTCACCACCGAGCCGCTATCGGTCATCGCAGAGAAGTACGGGTACCCGGACCTTCAGTCGTTCAGCAAGGCGTTTAAGAAAACGGATGGGGTTAACCCTTCCTTTTACCGAAAAAGCAAGTAATAGGATAGCCGCGCCGCCCTCTGCAAGTTATTCGATCGTTGCCAATCCGAGCGCCAGCGCGCCGCACAGTCCGGAATTGTCTCCCAAACCTGGCGGAACGATGTACGTATCGATATCTTCAAGAATCGCTTTCGAGCTGACATAGCCGTTCGAATTCCGTACGACTTCATCCCGGATCATCGGAAAGAGCTGCTGCTGGTGCATGACGCTGCCGGCCTCGCTGGCTCCAATACGCATATCTGTACCTCTCCATTCCATATATTTTCATCCATACAGAAAAACATCTCCCGGATCCCAACACCGGACCGGGAGATGAAGGTTGCCCGTATCTTACCAGGCAGAGCTTAACTTCCAAATATCAATCGAACGCATAACGACATCGTTTCCAACCGTGAACACATCGAGGTTTACGCTACCCGGATCCGGGTAAATATTGTTCGTCATGACGGTGCGGTCGCCATCCGTATAGACCTCGATGACGGAAGTGTCGATTAGAATATGGAGCTTCAGCACCCCATCGTCGGCAGCCTCCAGCTTGGCCGTCTGAACCCCTTCGCTCCAGCCGTCCGCACGGCTGCGGTCGAAGCGAAGCTCCTTCGTCTGCAGATTGCAGGAGAGGAGTGTCTGTTGGGTGCTATCTTCGGACGCTCTCAGCACAAAGCCGATTTCCTCAGCCTTGCAACCCGCCAACTCGAATTCCGCCTTAATTTCCAGGCAGTCGCTTGCAACATATTTAGGAAGGACGGATTTCCCGGGCGTCACCTTTGTGTTTCCGAGATGAACATGCTCTCTCCGCAATACCTGCAGCTCTTCCACCGGCGAAAATTTCAATCGACCGTCCGGTTCCAGCTCCACGGTTCTCGGGAAGGACATCGCGCCGCACCAGTTGTTCTGGTAAGTCGGCCCGAAATCTTTATACCACGGCATCCAATCCCAGTTGTTCAGCCAGGCGATGATGATTCTTCTCCCTTTCCCGTCAAGGAACGATTGCGGCGCATAATAATCGAAGCCATGGTCGATGTCGCCCATCTGATCCCATGTGAATTTGCCGGTCTCGTAGTCCATGTCGCCGACCAAATAAATGGTTTTATGATGTCCCATGCCCATCGGGGAGAACATTAGCACGTAGCGGTCGCCGAGCGGGAAGAAATCCGGGCATTCCCACATCGTGCCTATCCTGCCGTCGCTTTCAGCCAATACGCCGACATAATCCCATTCGCGCAAATTCGCCGACTTGTACAGGAGCGCCTTCCCTTCGCCGTCTTTGCCGGAACCGACGACCATGTACCACAGATCGTTGTGCCGCCATACCTTCGGATCCCGAAAATCGGCGGAGCCGTCTTCCGGAGGTGCGGAAATGACCGGGTTGCCTTCGTATTTCTCGAACGTAATCCCGTCCTGGCTCGTGGCGAGGCATTGGGTTTGAACGACCTTCCCATCCTCCTGGATCATGGTGCCGGTATAGAGCAACGAAAGCGTTCCGTTGTCGTCCACCGCGCTGCCGGAAAAGCATCCGCCGCGGTCATGGTTGTCATAGGGCTCACTCGGAGCAAGCGCGATCGGAAGATGCTCCCAATGAACCAAATCCTTGCTCTTCGCATGTCCCCAGTGCATGGCGCCCCATTGGGGCGCGTACGGATAGTGCTGGTAGAACAGATGGTATTCGCCTTTGAAGAAGATAAGTCCGTTCGGATCGTTAATCCAATACGCCGGCGCCATAAAATGATATTTCAACCGGTGCAGGTCCTTGCTGACCGCATCCTTTGCTTTGGCGATCGATTGCTCGGCTTTTCGCAGAGCTTCCCGATGAGAGATAGGGCTACTCGCACGCGTTTCCATTGTTTCCTCCCCTTGCTTTCAACACTCCATTATTTGAATGAGCTGCGGATATTCCGGCTTTGTTCGATATTACCTTGCGAATGTCTGTCCAGACGATCCGTTTTCTTCCGGACTTGAGTCTGACGCCCCTCGGAATACTGATTCATGCGCTCTTTTGCCATTTCATACGACTGCTTCATTTCTTCATTCAAGTTGACCTTCTTGAGCGTTCCCGGGCTCGGGAATTGCGGCATAAGCTGGATTCTCTCCTCCACCGGAACAATCCCGAACGGCTTGGAAGGCAACGTTTGGTACCAGTACGCCGTCGAAGACCAATCATCCGACAGATGGTTTGCATGACCGTGCTCAATCGTCACCTTGATGCTTTCGGAGAAATGGACGGGATCGGTCACATGGAAACGGTAAGACACCTGATAACCCGGAACGTCGCTCTCGTGAATGATCGAACCGTGGAACGGAAACGCGTTCTTCTGCATCCCCCATGCATGATTGAAATAATCCTCCGCACCCGTGCCCACAATGCTGGGCAGTTTCTCTCCGTCGATGAAGATCATATCATCGCCTTCTCCCCACCAGCTGCCCTGGAAATGGGTGACGGACAGATTGCAGCCGACATAGTGCCCTTTTCCTTCGGTTTCCAGAATGACGTAGTTGCCTTCACCATCCAGGTTCGCGACCCGGTTGACCTCGGGCGTGTTCACCTGAAGGTCGGGCCCCCATCCGTCGCATGGATTTTCACGGCGCCATTGAGCATGGAAGTAGGCTGTATCTTCACCGAAAGGCTGTTTGTACAATTCATAATCGATATGGTAGTACAGTCCGAACGGAACATCGTTCTCGTTAATAATCTCGATTTTGGCCCGTTTGTTAAACGGCATTGGGAAATAACAGTTGACCGAGGCTACCCCGCCGAATTTATATTGCTCTTCCGGTTTGACCGAAACCGTAAACGGCAGCGAGGCAAAATTGCCGGGCATCGAATGGCCGATGCAGAAAAAGTCTCCGTAAGGAACCAGAACGCTTGGATGGGATTGGTCGTCCCATGTCATCTTGATAAGCACCTTTCTATACCAGGCCGGATCGGCAGATTCCCATGTAACGCCTAACGCGTTATGAATTTCATTCACCGGGGCAATGTTGCCGCCGCCGTTCGGTTCGATGACGCTGGGGCCGTGAACCCTCCGGCAAAAGGATGTCATCCAAATATGCGAGATGCTTCCCGGACCTTCAATTTCGCCGAGTACGACGGATGACCCCGCAGGTATCATCCAGTAATCTTGATTGCGTCCGTCTTGATCCCAACTGGAAACACGCGCGGATCTAACGTCCTTGATTTGTGTCAGATTGCTGAGCAAGTTCAATGACTGTTTGTGCATGTGATTGATTTCTCCCTTTGTATGGTTTTATATAAATGAGGTGTTGCCGATGTAATGGACTACCTAAAGTCACCCTTTAACCGCTCCCGCCGTCATCCCTTCCATAATAAAGCGTTGGAAAAAGGCGAAGAAAACGAGCTGCGGGATAATCAGCAGGGTGCTCGCTGCGATAATACCGCCGTAATCGATATTGAATCTTCCTTTAAATTGGGAAATCCCCAAGGAAATCGTCATCATGGCTTCGTCGCTGATCAACGTTACGGCGAACGGAAACTCATTCCAAATATATAGAATATTGAAGATGAATACGGTGGCCACGACCGGCATGGCGATCGGAAACACAATGGACTTGCATAACGCAAACAGCCCGCAGCCGTCGATAACGGCAGCCTCCTCCACCTCTCTCGGAAACCCCCGGAGAAAGCCTGTAAACAAGAGGGTGTTGAAAGAAATCGCGGTCGCGATATAAGGAATGATGAGAGAAGCATAGCTGTTCAATAAACCAAGCGAGATCGTCAGGCGATAGACCGGAAACAGCAGGATGAATGCCGGAATGGCCAATCCCGTAAGCAACAGGGCAAAAACCGATTTTTTAAGTTTTTCCGATCTGAACACCATTCGCGCCAACGCATAAGAACTCATGAACGTAATGACAATTTCGATGACAATCGTAGCTGAAGCGATAATGAATGTGTTCTTGTAAAGCAATCCCATGTTTAAGGTAGACAGGGCCCGTCCATAATTCTCGACACTGAAGGTTTCAGGCATGCTAAAAGGATTATTTAATATTTCACCGTTTGTCTTGAATGAGAGCAGCACCATCCATAAGAAAGGCATCAAAACAAGCAAGGTTACGATTATAGCAAGGATGTTCACACCGGCATTGCCCATTATGGGTTTTGATCTTGAGCCTGCTAGACCATGCAATGTCTCTTCCCCCCTATTCCTCGATGTTCTTTCTGCTGAAGCTCATGTAAGCGAGAGAAAACATCATTGTGAGCAGGAAAGTAATAACGGCAATCGCCATACCGTACCCGTATTCACCCGAAGTGAACGTTACATTGTACATGTACGTCACCATTACCTCGGAAAGATGATTCGGTCCCCCATTCGTCAGCAAAAACACGGTTTCGAATATCTTGAACACACCGGTAATAATCAAGATAACGTTTATTTTGATTGTTTCGTTCAGCATCGGAATCGTAATCGAAAACAGCTGCTGCCATTTGTTCGCGCCGTCAATCGCACTCGATTCGTAGACGCCTTTGGGAATCATTTTAAGGCCGGCTAAAAATATGGTGGCCAAAAATCCGATCATCTGCCAGGTGAAGACGACGCCAACCGAGTAGGGAGTCAGCGTCTTTCCGCCAATCCACTGCAGCGCGTAATTTTCCAAATTCACTTGTCGCAGAAGCACATTAACAAGTCCCATCTGAGGATCAAGGATAAACACCCAAATTAATCCAACTAATATGGGGGCTACGATACTTGGCGCAAAGTTCAACGCTTTGACGGCATTGCCGCCCTTTAATTTTGCGTTTAATAACAAGGCCAATAGAAAAGCCCCCGGCAATAGCAACACAATCGAGACGAGCAGTACGACAATGGTATTTCTGAGCGAAATCCAGAATAAAGAGTCTTTCATAAGCGTAGAAAAATTAGATATCCCTATGAACTCGGCGGTTCCTATTCCCGTGTACTCCGTCAAACTGTAGTAAAAGGAAATGATAACAGGCAGAATAATGTACGATATATAGATTAATAGAGTGGGAAGCAGCATAAAAAGGATATATCGCCGTTTGCTTAGCCAGACCATCACACTCTCTCCCATCGTCTTGTGCTTCCGATGTTCCGCCGGCAACCCGCCGGCGGAGCATCTATGTCTATGTTATTTCGATACCTTGCTGTCGATCAGATCGAGGGCTTCCTCCGGCTTGTAGATCCCGTTAATGACTCCGTAGATGGAATCGTTCAGCTGGTTGGCGACCGCTTCCGTTACAACGAGGTCCGGCTGGGCAATCGGTCGTTCCCATCCTTCCTGGTTCATCTGTTCAACCACTGCCGCATACACAGGGAATTTTTCCTTATCCACGGTTCCTTCGTATTTCACAACCGGAGGCGCTTCGTTCTCGGCCATAATAGCAGCGCCATCCTGGCTGTAGAAAAACTCGAAGAACTTAAGGACGGCGTCGTATTTCGCCTCATCCTCCTTCACCTTCGCGCTCGCAACAAGCGGGGCGGCTGCAACTGCCATTGCGATCTTCTGATTTCCTACCCCGTCTGAGAAGGTGGGGCCCCAAGAGAAACCGACGTCTTTTCCGATCGCGCTTTGTTCAATCTTTTTGGTTTCCCATACGCCCGCGTCCAGCATAGCCGCCTTTCCGGCGAGGAACATCTCGACCGCCTGAAAATAGGACAGGGTGGACACATTGTCGGGAAAAGCGCCGTTGGCGCGAAGTTCATCGATTTTTTGGAACAGCTTCAGAAAATCAGGGTTGTTGAACTTCTCGGTGCCGGCCTGAATCGCGTCAATTTTCTCGAAAAAGCCGTATCGGGTCAGCATGCCGAGGAAGGCCCATGTGCTGAAGGTATCCTTGGCGCCTTTGGCGATCGTGACAATATTGTTTTCTTTAAATACTTTTGTTGCCGCCAACAATTCCTCATAGGTTTCCGGCACTTTTACGCCATACTGCTCAAACAGCGCTTTGTTGTACCATAATCCCGTTACCAATGCCTGGTACGGCAAGCCGAATTGTTTACCCCCGTCGCGGTAAGCGTCGATCATCTTCGAATCGATGCTGGCAGCCAGTTCAGGACGCCCGTTTAAAAACTCAGTCAAATCGAGGAGCAGACCCGCCTGGTTCATTTCTTTCGCGGGCGCGGGCAGCATCCAGAAAATATCCGGCAGCTTCTTGGATTGAGCCATCATTTTCATTTTTTTGACATGCTCGGGCGTTTCGGCCCCTTGCAAATCGATCTTAATGTCGGGATATTTCTCCTGGAATTTCTGAATGATACCGTACATATAAGGCTCTTGCTCTTCAACGTTGGCGACATGCATGGCTATGGACAAGTCAACCTGTTTCCCTGAGGAATCGCTCGGACTGGAAGCGCCTTGCGCGGAGGAACCGCTTTCATTCGATGCCTCATTTTGTGTACCGTTTCCGTTCTTCCCGCATCCCGCCAGAAGCGTGATAACGAATGAAACAACCATGACAATCGACATGATTTTTTTCATGTTTCTCCTGTCCCCCTAAATGATATTTACTCCTAGTAGCAATTATTGCTATGCTCTTTGAAGCACACCCTAATAATACCGCCTGTATACATGAAAGTATTTAGCAAAGCTTAGTTTATATTTAACACTTATTGCTTTTATGCTACGATTACAAAACCAAGCTGAGAAAGGCGGGCAGACATGATATTACATCAGATTTCTCCTTATATTCGTGTCGCAATGGACAATATCGTCGAAGGAGAGTGGGTGATCCATGAGCGCGTTTTGTTCGATTACGAGCTTCTTTATATCATGGAGGGCAAAGTGATCGCCATCATCGAAGACACTGTCTATGAAGGGGAGCGCGGAGACATCTTTCTATTCCGCCCGGGACAGAAGCATAAGATTGTCAAAATGGAAGGCGGCCGATTTCGGCAACCCCATATTCACTTTGATTTTTTTTATAACCCGGACAGCGATAAGGTAAAGGTCAGCTTTCGTCCGCTTGAAGAAATCAGTTCAGAAGAAGCCAAGTGGTTCAGGGACGACATTATCGATGAGATGCCGGTCCCGTTATCCAGCCATCTACGGTTGAAAAATCCGATCCTTATCGAAAAAATGATGATGGACATCATCTATGAATATGAAACGAAAATGCCTTATTACGAATTTAAGGTCAAAGGACTGTTCATCCAATTGTGGATTCAATTATTGCGCGAAAACTATTGGAGCCTGAACCCCCATCTCGAGACCAATATGCATGCTTTAATGCAAGTGAAACAGTACCTCATGCATAATACGAATCGTAAGGTCAGTCTCGAAGAAATCGCGAAGTTGTCAGGCATCAGCAAGCATTATCTCGTTCGGTTATTTCAAAAAGCGTTCGGTATGAGCCCCATTCAATTTCACCAGCTAATGCGCGTCTACGCCGCGCGTCACATGATCCAATTCACAACGGATCCGTTAAGCATCATCGCGGAGAAAATGGGATTCTCCGGCATCCATGCTTTCAGCCGTTTTTTTAAAACTGTCGAGGGCACATCTCCTTCCTTTTACCGCAGAAAAAGCTAAAACCGCCACTTTGTAAGGTGCCGGTTTTAGCTAAAATTCGTATTGACGGCCATCTTCTCCATCTGCCTATTTTTGAATCTCAACCTTGACTTGATTGAACTCGGCGTTTCCTTGGCTGACAAACAATCCGAGTTTGCCGCGTTCGATATCGTACATTCTGGCGCTCATCGCGACTTCCCGATTCACATATATCTCGCAAATCGTACCGTCGATAAATACCTTCAGTTCATAAGATTGGTCTGGTGACAGCTCAATCGGACGTTCCAGTTCAACCTCGTAAGGGAAAGTTTTGCCTCCATCTTCACTTTGCATAATGGAGCCTCGAAACGCGATCCGGTTGCGCTGCGGCTCCAATTTGATGTAATAGGCCAAATCCAGACCGGCTCCGGCTCGAAGCATGAGTCCAAGCCCTTGCGTATGCTCCGAAAACCGAACATCCATGGATATCTTGCACCGATTAGGCAAATCCTCCTGCGTCAAGCTTCCGGCAAAACCGTACGGAGATTCGCAGGCGAGAACCTCGTCGGACGGCTTGGACCATTTCCCCGTCATTTCCGTGAAATGGACGGGCAGCGCCTCGGCAAACGCCGCATCGACCGTTTCCGGCACTTTGACGGCGAGCGTGCCATCCGGACGCTGAACGATTTCATGCGTGATCAGGTTGCCGCCCCAGTCCCACGTATCGTAATCCTTGCCCGGATACTTCGGCGGATTCCATCCGAACAGATTGTCGTTCTTCGTCGGATTCCAGCCGAACAAGTACCGTTTTCGACCGTCCGTCGCGGATTTGGCGGCATAGCAAGCCCGGCCGTCAAACGTATCCTCCTTCGGCGTGATCCATGGACCGTTCAAGGACCGGCTCATCCGGTAAAAGGTCGCAAAGCGGTCGGTATAGGAAGAGTAAACCAAATACCACCAATCTCCGATCCGGAACAAGTCCGGGCATTCGTGGGCACCGACATGAATATTCGGCGCATACAGAGGTTCGCGGAATTCCCAATGCTTCAAGTCCTTCGATGACAGCAGCCCCGTACAGCCTTTGCGGTTCGTCGGCCCTTTCGCCATCGCCGCAATCAGCATCCAGTATTGACCTTCCTCTTCATTCCAAAACACGAAGGGATCCCGCCAATCCGAAAACTCATAAATCCGGTCATCGGCGGCGAAGGTATCCTCCGGAATGGGGATCCACTTTAACAAATCGGTGCTGACAGCGTGGCAGACCAGCTGTTTCCCGTCGGGAAATATGCAATAAAACATATGGTACGTGCCTTCCACCTTGAGAATATGCCCCGTTCCGCCTTCAATTCCGCATGCCCCGTACTCGCGATAATGGCAAAAATCGTTTGTACCGAGCAGATGCCAGCCGCGGGCAAGACCTTCCCGGTAATTGTCTCTCCATCCATGCAGGTAGAAAAGCTTAAACTCTCCGTCTTCATAATAGGGAATGACATCGCCTACTCAAGCGTTCTCAGGACGATAGAAAAACTCGTTCATCGGTTATACCCTCCTGACTTCCGGAAAGCTTTCATTTCTTCCAACACTGTATCCTCATACGCATGTTTGTTGCCGAGAATAATATCTTGGACCGTGACAGGCTGTCCGATTGTCGCAGACTCCAGAGCGGCAAAAACAATACTCAAAGCCTCAAGTCCCCGTTCCGCGCTGGAGATCGGCGTCTTTTGCTCCGCGATTGCCTCCCCCAATTCAACATAAGAATGGGCAAACGGATCTTGCGGCACTTCGGGCGCATAACGTTTGATGATATCGATCATCGGAATAAGTTCTCCATTCTCAAGCGTCGCATGCCGTCCTGGACGGAAACAGCCTTTGCTGCCGTAGATCCATACCCCACCAGTGTTTTCCCCATGTGCGGCGGTACTGCACATCCAATGTCCCAGCCCTCCCTTTTCAAAGCGGAATACCGTTACCGAGGTATCTTCTCCCGTTGGATGAATCGTCGTTGCCCCGTCGGTCAACTGCTTCTCGAAAATTTCCGTATAAGCGAACACTTCTTTAATGGGACCGTTTACTTCCGTAAAAAAATGGGTGCGATGGACGCCGTGATCGTTGATCCATCCCGCTCCCGCTCTTCCCTTCATATGGCGCCAAGCCGTTCCGGCAAAAAAGTTGCGGCCGAGCGTAACTGCAGCGTAATCCATGATCATGTAAACCGAACCGATAAGCCCTTCTTGAATCGCCCGTGCCATCGCGACGTTGCCGGCCCCCAATACGCTCGGTTCGGACAATGTCATAACCTTGCCGCTTCGGCCCGTTCCGGTCTGAGATCGCAAATGGCTGTCAGCACAAACGTTTCCTTGCCAGCATGCTTTAATTGTTCCAATCCTTCCAAATGCGCCCTGGAAATAACTCCGCACCCGATAAAACCAAGTTTCATAAGAATTACTCCTTGTAATTTTAATTAATCGAGGCAGGGACTGTAGGCTCGAATGCCGAGTTCATTCCCCATGCTTCCATGGATTTGACATTTACGCTTCCATCGCCCCAGACCTGCAGCCCAAGTGCGTCATTTCTGCTCGGATACGCCCTTGTCGTCAAGCTCTTTAACCCGTTGGCATAGACTTCAATCATCGAACGATCCAAATAAATATGCAGCTTCAAATTCTCTCCGTTTATTTCAAGCCTGCCGCCTTGAATGCCTTTGCTGCGCTCAAGCTGATCCAGGGCCGTCTTCCTCCTGTTCACATTCAATGTAGAAGCTTCCGCATCATAATAGAGCAGAGTCTCCTCTTCGCCATCCGGCGAGCGCCGAACGTTAAGGCCGAACTGTTTCGCTGTGCCTGGTTCAAGCTCCAGGACGATATCCAGCATATCGCCCTTCACATTAGCAAGGAGATCATTTGCTTCTTCCGCGCTTTTGTTTGTGAACGAAACAAGCCTTTTGCCGCGGAGCGATTGCAATTCTTCGATCGGTTCTACACCGAGACGTCCATCCTCGCGCAGGTAAAGGCTGACCGGCAGTCCGCCATTGTGCGCCCAGCCTGCCTTATAATCCAGCTCCGGCGTCCGCTCCCCTTGAGCGATGGTGAACACGATGCAGCGGCCCGTCTTCGGATCGACCATTCCGCTCGGACCGGTGAAATGAAAATCGCCGACATCGATCAGCTGCGGCTCTTCCTGGTCAGGGACAAAGGATACGTTCCGTTTATCCAACGTGCCGATCCAATAGAACACCTCCACATCGGCGCCGGGGCCGACCGGGCTGATCAGAAACAGGTGCTTTTCAGCGCCGTGCCGGTCCTTCCCCAGAGGAAGCAGCACAGGAAGCTCCCATATCGGCCCAAGATAAGGAAAACGGTTGACATCGGTTTTATAAAAAAGACCTTTGTACGACCAGTTCAGCATATCCGTCGACGTATAGGCGAGCGCCGTACCGCCGCCGCCCTCAATCCCGGAACCGACCAGCATGTGCCAGGCGTCCCCTTCCTTCCATACGAACGGATCCCGGAAATCGCCGAACAGGCCTATCCCATTCTTTTGAACAATCAACGGTTCCGGATGTTTCGTCCAGCGAACAAGATCGTTATCGCCGTCCTGCGGATAGGTGCATCTGGCCAATCCTACGCTTTGATTCGGCGTCGCGCTGTCGTCCCCGGCCGTGAAAAATAATGCGGGCATGCCGTTCTCGTCGTAAGCGGCGCTTCCGGACCATACGCCGTCCGGATCGACGGCATTCTTCTCGGGCGCAAGAGCGACCGGCTGGTCTCTCCAGTGGACCAGATCGTCGCTGACCCAATGGCCCCAATGAATTTGGTGCCAGTATGGTCCCTGCGGATTATGCTGGTAAAACAAATGGTATTGGCCGTTGAAATAGATCGGTGCATGGGGCTCATTCATCCAATGTGCCGGAGGACTTAAGTGGTATTGGGGGCGATGCCTGTCAGCCGCCAGCAAACTTCGATCCAATTTAATATCGTCATATTGAATTAACGGCGGCTCGCCTCCGTAGAGCCGGACATCTTCGGAGTAAGCCTCGGCGATCTCCCTGCCATCGAGAGCACGGCCATAGAGCTTCACCTCATCCATCAGGCCGTTAAACATATTGAGCTCGAACGCGCCCGCCAGTACAACACTTTGGTTATTTTTCCCGATCAGCAGGTCGGTCCGGGCCGGAGAAATCGCTGCTGCGACGGAAACGGCTCTGGATGCGGCTTCCTTCCCGTTTAAATACAGCTTCATAACCCCGTGATTCCTATCGAAGGTTGCCGCGATAAACGACCACCGGTTCGTAACAAGCGGCGCATCGTGCGCCCATACTTCTTCCCAGCTGCCGCCAAGCCCGAGCTGCAGCGACCAGGAGCCGTGCCGGTACATCCCGAGGATGTACCCTTCTTTCCGTTCACGATCATGCTGATTCACGATCGCCGAAAGCTTCTGCTCATCCCCCCACTCGTAGGAACGGGGAGCGACCCAGGCCGTAATCGTCAAGGCATCCGTGGGAGTCGCGACGCCATCCGCTTGCCGGCTCACCCAGGTGGAGTAACCGTCAAACAGCAGCGCACCGCCCTTGACCCCGCTTCTCCACTGCGGATCGCGGGAGGTCGTGAATGCCGCCTCATTGAATATGTATGCAACGGAGTCGACTGTGCCCGCTATCCTATCCTTGGCCGTTTGGCCGGCACCCTCGTCGAACGGCCAGTGTGCCAGCAGCCCTCCGTTTGCCACACGATCATTGCCAGTCATGGTTGACCATCCTCTCCGTCCGGGGCAGAACGTCCGGACGATGTGATAAAAAAGCGGTTGATCGGAAAAAGACCTTCCTTCAACCGCTTGTTTCTTGCTTGTTTCTTGCTTGTTTCTTGCTTGTTTCTTGCTTGTTTCTTGTTAGTCGATCGTTCCGTTTGCGGCGATTCGTCCAATTCCCTCATAAATGGATTGCAAGTCGAAAACTTCAAGCGAAATAATCTTCGTATGGCCCCCTGCAGTAAACAGTTCCACCACGCCGTTTCCTTCATCCGGGAATATAAGATCCGTCATGGCGGCATTCCCGTCGCCCGCGAACACCTCCACCGAAGAGCAATCGATGAACAGATGAAGACGGATGCGTCCATGATCGGGCTGCATCCTCGTTTCGTGCCTGCATGGAAATTGCGTATGGAAGTCGATTATGCCTGACGCGGAACGGTCGATAAACAAGGTTTGATTCCGGGCATCATAGCCGATAATCGTTTGCCCGCGCCCCGAAGTCCCCAGCTTCACGCCGACTTGATCGGCGCCGCCCGGCTCGAACTCAACAACGATTTCCGCCCGGTTATCCGCGATGTCCAGTGCAAACGATTGTTCCGGCGCGATGCGGATATTGCTCCAATGTCGTCTCCCTGCGCGCAGGCGCTGCAATTCGCCTACCGGGCGCTGAACGAGGCGGATTCCCTCAACCTCATGACGCAGCGACAATACGCGCGGAATGGTCATCGCGCCTCTCCAGCCTTCTGTAGGCGTTTGGTTCGCGTATTTCCAGTTGCTCATCCATCCGATAAACAAGCGTCTGCCGTCTTCGGCCGGGATGTCTGACCAGGTCACGCCGGCATAGTTGTCGCGGCCATGATCAAGCCATAGGACCGAATCCGGCGCGTTATCATTCGTAAACGAATAGCCGTCGAATTCACCGACAAAATATTGCGTTCTCGAGCCTTCCGGGCATTCGGGGTTATCGCCGATACTTACGATCAGCACCCATTTCTTCCTGGACGCTTCTCCCTCGACGGAAAGCTCAAACAAATCCGGACATTCCCAAACCCCGTCATGGGCCCCCTCATCGGCGCCGAACATGCTGGCGAAAGACCATGCGATAAGGTCGGTGGAACGATACACGCGAACGTGATCGCCTGCGGCCAGGACCATCACCCAGCTTGCCGTCTCGTCATGCCAGAATACTTTAGGGTCGCGGAAATCGACGATTTGTTCCGTCAGAACCGGATTCCCCGGATGCTTGATCCAGGAACGTCCCTTATCCACGCTGTATGCGATGCTCTGGCGTTGTCTCGGCTGACCGTTATTCGGGTTCGTGTCATGATGTGTAAAGACGGCCACTAACCCAGAACCCCCGTCAAACAGTCCCGAGTTGTCCTTCCAATCGACGACCGCGCTCCCGGAGAAAATAAACCCGTGCTCGTCCGGCTCCAACGCCACCGGAAGGTGCTCCCAGTGGACCAAATCCCGGCTAACGGCATGCCCCCAGTGCATCGGACCCCATGTTGTACCCTCCGGATAATACTGATAAAACAAATGGT
The DNA here is from genome assembly GCF_963515335.1 of uncultured Paenibacillus sp. NCBI lineage: Bacteria > Bacillati > Bacillota > Bacilli > Caryophanales > Paenibacillaceae > Paenibacillus > uncultured Paenibacillus sp. The sequence continues at coordinate 35,495 of NZ_CAUPYC010000036.1, forward strand.
ACTCGCCTTCGTAATACACCATTCCATTGGGATCGTTCATCCAGTGGGCTTCAGGTGTGAAATGGAACTGCGGCCGAAATTTCTCATTATAACTCACGTTTGTCACGTTTTGTTCAACACCCTTCCTCATCCTATCCATTGGATCATCATTCTCTCTGGGTTTGTTTTAAGTAACCGGAACGAAACGGATGTTTCGTTCCGGCACCGTGATCATTACTGCTGAGCCTGCTTGTAGCGGTCCAAACCTTTCTGATAAACCGCCATCAATTCATCGAGGCCCATTTCCTTCACTTGCTTCACATAGCCGTCCCACGCTTTGTCGATATTCCCATCGACAATGAACTTCGCTCGTTGGGTATTAACGAACTTAATAAGTTCCGGTTCAATCCGGTTAATCGTTTCCAGCTCTTCCGGCAAGAAGAAGATGTTCGGATAATTCTCTTTTTCCATATACGGCTCATAGTATGTCTCAAGATCCTTTTTACGCTGTTTCGCGCGAGGCTCCATGTCTACAATCGTTTGGTAGTCTTCTTTCGTGATGACGCCCGCACCGTTCGGAGCAACCTGCTGGCGGTACTCACCCATCGATTTGCCTTCCGGAATCGGAAGATTAACCAGTTTCCCGTTCGCGTCTTTCTCGTAAATCACGCCGATTGGGCCCCAATGGATTTGTGCGGCCATGTACGGTTCGTACTGCTGGTCGATCCAACGCATCGTGGCTTCCGGATTCTTGTTTGCCTTGGTGATGACGAACGTTCCTCTGCCAGGACCGCCGCCATTGCCCCTGCCGATTGTTTTCTTGCCGGTCGGTCCGGTTAGAGGCGGCACAAGCACATAATCTTTCGCGCGATCAGCGCCTACGACTTCTTCGATTTCCCACCATACGTACGAGCCCAGCGTTTCGGTCGGCGTTTTACCTTTTGCCAGATATTGAGGCGCTTGCTGCGTGAACGATTCCGGATCGATAAGGCCTTGTTTATACCACTTCTCGTTGAAATATTTCAATGCTTCTTTGTACTCGGGCTGCGTGGCGGTGAAAATCACCTTGCCGTCTCGTACAATGCGGTGCTCCAGATTGTCCGGCATGCCGAATGCCCCGAAAAGGCCGCTGATATCCGCAGTCCAGTTCATGTGCATAAAGCTGAGCGGAATTTCGTCGTCTTTGCCGTTGCCGTTAGGATCTTTCGTCTTAAAGGCGACAAGCGCATCCGTATATTCATCCAACGTTTCCGGCATTTTCATGCCAAGCTTATCCAGCCATGCTTTATTGATCACATGGAAGAACGGATTCGTGCCGAGTTCGTTCTCTTCCCAGGTAGGCAGACCGTAGATGCGGCCGTCCGGAGCCGTAATCGCGGCCTTAATGTCCGGTCTTTTTTTCAGCAGTTGGCTTAAATTCGGCGCATAATCGGCGATCAATTTCTCCAATGGCAGAATCGTGCCGTCTTTGCCGTACGTGATCAACTCATAATCGGAAAAACCGGCTCCATAGAAGGCATCAGGCAAATCGCCGCTCGCTAAAAGCAGGTTTTCCTTCTCGGCATAATCGGTGTCTGGAATATTATCCCAATCAACGCGGACATTGGTTGACTCCTCGAGGCGCTTAAAGATTTCCATTTCCCCATAATTTGGAGCCAGTTGAGCTTTAGGAGCTACCATCTTTAAAGTGATTTTATCTTTCACAATGGGAAGACCATCCTTGCTGACAGCCGAAGCGCCCCCCTCCGCTGCAGTATCGGCATTCGCTGCTTTGCTGTCTGTGTTCGACTCGGTTGTGTTTGCGTTGTTCCCTGCATTGCCGTTCTCTTTTGCTTTCGTGCAGCCGGCTAATACGATACTGATGGCTAGTACCAAACAAAGCGCTACCGACATTCCCTTTTTCATGCTTCGTGTACCCTCCTCTTTTTTAGAAACACACTGGTTTTGATCTATAATTCACCCAAGAGGCCTGGCCCGGGGAATTACCGCATGGTGGTGCTATCCTTTGATCGAGCCGATCATGACGCCTTGCACGAAATACCGTTGAAGGAAAGGATAAAGTACCAGCAGGGGCAGACTCGCCACAATGATGACGCCGTATTTGATCAGCTCGGTAACCCTCAATTTGGCGGCATATGATTCGACGTCGACCATCATGCTGGAATTAACCTGGTTCTGAACGAGGATATTTCGCAAAATCAATTGAAGCGGGTATTTGGCTTGATCACTCAAGTAAATCAATGCATCGAAGAAACCGTTCCAGAAGCCGACCACATGGAACAATACCATGACCGCGATAATCGGCTTGGATAATGGAATAACAATTTGCAAGAAAAACTTCGTATTGGAGCACCCGTCGATAAAAGCGGCCTCCCGCATCTCATCAGGGATCGTGCTTTGGAAGAAAGTACGGACAATGATAATATTGAATACACCGGCTGCGCCCGGAATGACAAGCGCCCAAATCGTATTGATCATGCCCAGGTCCTTGATCAACAGGTAAGTTGGTATCAATCCGCCGCCAAAGAACATGGTCAGCATGAAGAACCACATGAACACATTTCTTCCAATAAAGTCTTTACGCGACAATGGATAGGCGGCAAAGAGCGTCAATGTAACACTGATGGCCGTCCCTGCGATGGCATAAAGCAAGGAGTTCGCGTAGCCGATCCAGATGGCGGAATCGTTAAAGATTCGTTGATAGCCATCCAGCGTGAGGCCTTTTGGATACAGCCACACATCGCCGGCATAAATAGCGTTTGGATCACTGACGGAAGCGATCAGTACAAAGAACAAAGGATAAAGAATAAGCAGCATGCCAATCGTCAGAAAAGTATAATTCATGAGGTCGAACAGAAAATCGCCTTTGCTTTTCCGTTTAAGTAAAGTCGCTTTCATTGGGCCATCCTCCTTTTACCACAAGCTGGTTTCCGTTAGTTTCTTGGCAACGCGGTTGACAATCACAAGCAAAATGACATTCAGGATCGAATTAAACAAACCAATCGCGGCGGAAAAACTGTATTGTGCCTTCTGGATCCCCATCTGATAGACATAAGTCGGTAAAATATTGGATGTATCATAGTTAAGATCGCTTTGCATAAGGAAGGCCTTCTCGAATCCGACACTCATAATGTTGCCGATCGCCAGCACGAGCAAAATAATGATGGTCGGCAAAATACCGGGGATGTCCACGTTGAGCACCCGTTTCCACTTGTTTGCCCCGTCCATAATGGCTGCCTCGTGGAGTTCAGGACTCACGCCTGCCAAAGCGGCCAAATAAATGATGGTGGCAAATCCTGTTTCTTGCCAAATGCCGGACAGGATATAGAGGGGACGGAACCATCCTGCATTAGCCATAAACAGGATTGGTTCTCCGCCGAAAAATGTGATGATTTGGTTTACGATGCCGCTGTTTGGCGATAAGAAAACGTGCAGCATACCGACAAGCACTACCGTGGAGATAAAATGCGGAGCATAGATAACGGTCTGTACAAACTTCTTATACCGTTTCGCAAGGATCTGATTGAGCATCAGCGCCACGATAATAGGGATCGGGAAGCCGAATACAAGAGACAAGACACTTAGCGATAACGTGTTCTGGATGATGGGCCAGAAATTATAGGATTCGAAAAATTGAATGAAATATTTGAATCCCACCCATTCGCTGCCCAAGATGCCTTTACTGGCCGAAAAATCCTTGAAGGCAATTTGAACGCCATACATCGGGTAATATCTGAAAACAAGATACAATACGACAACCGGCAGCATAAAGAGGTACAATTCATAATTGCGTTTGATTTGAACCAAAGTTTTGCTCTTTGTTCTTGATTTCCCTTGATTGGCTGCCGCCTCTCTAACTATCAAACTCATACACCCTCCTATTTTGAAACGTTTCCAAATATATTGAAACGTTTCCAATGTAAAAGAAAAAAATTATGTGGTCTCTCCTTTTCTAAATACCACCGGAATCCGGTACGTTTCCCGGTCAAGTGTTTCGCCTTCTATCTTTTTGTAGAGAAGCCTTATCGTCATTCTTGCCATTTCTTCTACCGGCTGCCTGATTGTCGACAATACCGGATGAAACAATCCGTGATCCTGAATGCCGTCATACCCAATGACCTTTACGTCTTCTGGAATGCGGATGCCGAGCTTGACCGCTCGCTCGATATAATTGGCGGCAAACATATCCGTTATCGCAAAAACGCCATCTACATCCTTGTGCCTGCTCAGAAACTCACCGTAAAAAGCTTCTTCGTCCGTGACCGGATCCGGTTTCTCGTATACAACGTAGTCAATACCCAGCGCCTTCGCTTCATGCACAAACCCTTCTTTACGCTTGATCGTTTCACTGAAAACCTTAGTGATACTGCCCATAAATGCCGGCCTTTTAGCACCCGCCTTCACGAGTTCCCTCAGCGCCAATCGACCGCCTTCAAAGTTATCTGACGTGACACAGGTAATTTTCTTGCTAAAATGGCGATCGATGCTGACAATCGGAATGTCGGTGCTCACATTATTCTCAATATCGTTATAGGTAATGCCGACGATACCCGCCACTTTGTTCTGTTGCAGCATATCCAGGTAATAAAGTTCCTTCTCCGGCTTGCCGCCGCTATTGCAAAGCATGAGCTTGTAGCCCTCGCGATCAAGTTCATCTTCAATGTAATAGGCAAGCTCGGAGAAAAATGGGTGCCAGATGCTCGGAAGCAACAGGGCCACCATCTTGGATTTCTGCATCTTGAAGTTTCGTGCGACCTCATTCGGGATATAATTCAACTGGCGAATGGCTGCCTTCACTTTTTTGCGTGTTTCAGGTTTGACGGCACCCGTGTTATTGATAACCCGCGACACGGTTCCAACTGCCACACCAGCCAAGTTAGCCACATCTTTTATGCTGGCCATGATTTCCTCCACACTTAATCCTCTGTTATCATCAATAATACTACCATATTGGAAACGTTTCAACATTTATTTTGGAAACGCTTCTATTCTAGTAAGGCAACCTCTAACTCCTGTGCAGGGCCCTTTATCTGATCGAAAAAAATTTTCTGCGATCTCGATGCGGAGCTCTTGTTCGGTGTTAAGACGAAAGTGCCGGACTTCAACGATGATGCGCTTCAACCGTTCTATAAACAAAGAAATGCCGAGAGCTCCAGCCTTAGCCCGGATCCCCCGACATCAGTAAAACGGTTGCCTTAACGAACCGATTTTTCTTCTTCATAAACGCGTTCAATTAAAAACTGCTTCATGAGGGTCTGATATCCCATATGCTTTTTCGCTGCGATTTCCTGGATGCGCTCCAGCAGGTCATGTTCCAAGCGGATGGAAATGGTTTTAGTGCGTCCTGACCGGCGCGGCAAATCATCCTCCGTCATCGATGCTTCAAGCAGCTCCTCACTCATTGTGTGACCAGCCCAAAATTCGGCAGCCTCCTCATCCTTCATGTTTGCCGGAATTTCTTCACTGGATGTTAATCGTTTCATTACCTTGCCCTCCTTTTGTTGTAAACTCGTTTTTCATCTTCCGTGGCGTTACGGGCAGTGATAACGCGAATGCGAGCACCATCTTTCTTTACAAAAATGACCACTAACCGCCTGCCTGCATCAGTTGCACCAATAATTCCCCGATGTCCGCTATGCGCATCGAAGGGAAGCCGATCCTCGTCCCAGAACGCCTCTTCGGCTTCATCGGGATCTACGCCATGTCTACCGATATGGTCTATATTGTAATCGTCCCAAATGAATTATAGATCAGTCCCCGCGTTGCCTCAAGCTCCGGCTTGCGGCTGCGGTTATAGTACAGCACCTTCATCCCGAAACCGGCTGCCCGCCTTGCAACAGCTTCGCCGATTCTCCCCATGCCGATCATCCCCAGGGTCGCGCCATGGACATCCATACCCGTCAACAGCATGGGGGACCAAGTACGCCACTGTCCCGCCCGAAGATAGCCGGAAGCCTCGATCATCCTTCGCAAACGACGGCCGCTTCGTGCAAATGCGGATCAATGCCGGCCAAAGCGGCCAAGTAGATGATCGAAGCGAAGCCTGTATTTTGCCATACTTCGGTGAATACATAAATCGGTCTGAACCATTCCGACTGAGCCATGAACAAAATCGGCTTTCCGCCGAACGCCACGATGATTGGGGTGGCATTATTTGCCACAATAAAACTATTGACATGACCTATGCAGTTCAAGTCAGTAACTGGT
>NZ_CAUPYC010000037.1:0-39985 GCF_963515335.1 uncultured Paenibacillus sp.
TCATACAACTAAGAAACTCCTTTTTTACTGTCTAGATTATATGTAGCATTATAATCTGCAGCGTATATTCAAACGAAGCGTCGGAATGCCGCTCATGTCTTATCTAACGGCGTTTCGGATGGAGCGGGCGAAAATGCTGCTGCGGCAGACGGCGATACCGGTGGCCGATATCGCCGATTATGTGGGCGTGGGGAGCCGGCAATATTTTCACCTGCTGTTTCGCAAGCATACCGGGATGACGCCTGTCGATTACCGCAAATCGGCGTCCACCCATCATTATGATGATGATGAGTATTATGAAAGTGAGAATTTTTGACACCGCGCAGGCAAACAGGTTACGAAATTGTTAACGCTTCCGGATCGGCGCTTGCTACAATGGGGACAGGATTTAACGTTCGCCAAACCGAAAAGGAGGTTGTTTATTATGTCTTTTAAAGTGACGTTTATCGGAGCGGGGAGCATCGGGTTTACGCGGGGCCTGCTTCGCGATTTGCTGTCCGTTCCCGAGTTTGCCGGCATTGAGGTTGCATTCACGGACATCAATCGGCACAACCTGGACATGGTTACAGACCTGTGCCAACGGGATATTGACGAGAACGGCTTGTCCATCCGGATTCAGGCGACGACCGACCGGCGTGAAGCACTGAGAGGCGCGAAGTATGTTTTGTGTACGATTCGCGTCGGCGGTCTTGAAGCTTTTGCGACGGATGTCGATATCCCGTTGAAGTACGGTGTGGACCAATGCGTCGGCGATACGCTGTGCGCGGGCGGCATTATGTACGGCCAGCGAGGAATCGCGGTGATGCTGGACATTTGCAAAGATATCCGCGAAGTTGCGGACAAGGATGTGCTGCTGCTCAACTACGCCAACCCGATGGCGATGCTGACGTGGGCGTGCAACCGATACGGCGGCGTCCGCACGATCGGGCTGTGTCACGGCGTACAGCACGGGCATCGGCAGATTGCCGAGGCATACGGCTTGAAGCAGACGGAAGTCGATATTATCTGCGCCGGCATTAATCATCAAACCTGGTACGTACAGATCCGGCACAACGGGGAAGACCTTACGCAGGGGCTGCTTGAAGCGTTCGAGAACCATCCGGAATTCAGCAGAACGGAAAAGGTGCGGATCGATATGCTGCGGCGGTTCGGCTACTACAGCACCGAATCGAACGGGCATCTGAGCGAATACGTTCCTTGGTACCGCAAGCGGCCGAATGAGATCAAGGAGTGGATCGATCTCGGGTCCTGGATCAATGGGGAAACCGGCGGATATCTGCGTGTATGCACCGAGGGGCGCAATTGGTTTGAGACCGATTTTCCGAATTGGATGAAAGAACCGGCCATGACTTACGCTCCCGAGAACCGGGGGCAGGAGCACGGCTCCTATATCATCGAAGGCTTGGAGACGGGAAGGGTGTACCGCGGGCATTTCAATGTCGTGAACAACGGCGTCATCGCCAACCTGCCTGACGACGCGATCGTCGAAGCTCCGGGCTATGCGGACGGCAACGGCATCTCGATGCCGTTGGTCGGCGAGCTGCCGCTCGGGCCGGCCGCGGTTTGCAACGCCAGCATCTCCGTGCAGCGGCTGGCGGTGGAAGCGGCCGTGCACGGGGACGACAGGCTTTTGCGGCAAGCGTTCATGATGGATCCGCTCGTCGGAGCGGTTTGCAATCCGAAGGAAATCTGGCAGATGGTCGACGAAATGCTGGCGGCGCAGGAGCAATGGCTGCCGCAATACGGCGCGGCGATCGCAGCGGCGAAAGAGCGGCTTGCGGCCGGCAATCTGATACCGACACGCTCGTATGAAGGGGCGGCCCGCCTGAAGGTGAAGACGGTCGAGGAGATGCGGCAGGACCGGGACGCGGCGAACCGTAATGCCGCAGAGGCGGATAAAGGCAAGGATCGCGCCGCGGCGGCGCAATCCTAGTTTAGAAATGGCGCGAACAAGGCGGAAAATTAGCGAAAAGTTTTCGCAAATAGAGCATGCTATTCGCTAAACCACGAGAGATGAGGCAGCAAATATTAATATCCTTATTTCTACGGACGGTCGAGCCCGTCGACGGATCGGGTTTTTATCACGTTGAGCACGAAAACTCCCAATTCATCAAAGCTCATGCCGTACAATTTGTCCTTGAACGACGGCGGAACGGGCGTTTTGCCCGTTACTTCGGCTACGACCTCCAGGACGGCCTCCACACGGGCTTCATGTTGGTCTTTGGTTACAACCCTCATTGCGGTTACTCTCCTGTTCGATGGGGATAATGTCGAATTTCGATAATAGCAATCTGTATGTAATGACGGCCGTCGTTCATTTTAGCACACACATAGGCAGACTACTACGATTATTATAAGATTGTAACCATGTAAAAATTTTCTCATGAGAAAACCTCTACCGGGGCCTCTCGAAGATGAGCGGCCGCGTCAACAAAAACAAGCCGAAGCCGGTTTTTACCGGCATCGGCTTGTTTTGGCGATTGGCGACGCAATGGCGGATTACTGCCCGTTGATTTTCTCGATGGCCGACGCTTCAAGCGAGCTCATATGCCTTTCCATGCACTTGCAGTAGTAATCCTTGCGGCAGATCGGGCACGGGTTGTTCAGGAGACGGTTCACGTCTTCCAGCTTCCATTTCGGATTTTTGCTCATGAACAGACGAACTTTCGACTGGTCGGGAAGGGTGGCCACGAACTGATACAAGCCGGTTTTCTCGTTTTTGTCAAAAGCTTCAATGTCGACAATGGAGGGGTTGAATGCCATGTGATTTTACCACCTATAATTGGATTTTTGGACTTTGTAAACATATCGGCCGGCACGAAAGATGTCAAGCTTTTGCGGATACATCATTGTATCACGATTTGGCCCGAAAGTGAACGACCGCGCTGTACAGCATTTTACCCGCGTTCGGGTCGAATACGACATGAGGGGTGTGCCGGGGCGGACGCCATCAATCGCGGCGGGTAATTCTCAGTGCAGCTTCCGGTATTGCTCGGGAGGCATGCCCACCGTTTTGCGAAACGTGGCGACAAAATGGCTGGCGTCCCGGAAGCCGACCCGTTCGGCGACTTCCCGCACGGTAAGCGACGTCGAGCGGACGAGCAGCTCCTTTGCCTTGCGGATGCGCAGCCGAATGAAATACGCATAGGGCGACAGCCCGAATGCCTCGTGAAAAAGCGCGTTCAAACGGCGGTTGGACACCTGCAGCACGTCCGCAATATCATTCAGGCCCACTCCCGGGTCCGCGTACCGCGTTTCCATCCACTCAACCAGCATGCGCAGCTTGTCGTGCCGTCCGGGCGAGCCGGACGGCTTGCCGTATTCCGTCGCATACCGGACCAGAGTTATCAAAAAGCGGTAGGCGTCCGAAGAAACCTCAAGGCCGAATACGTCTCCCGTCGTTTCCAGCCGGTTCACTGCGGCTTCGATCATGCCCGCGTGCGGAGCGCCCCGCTCCCAAGCGAAAGCACTGGAGCCTGTAATGCCGGCGGAAGCAAGGATTGATTCCGCGGCCGGGCCGCCGAAGGTCAAATAGGCCGTCCGCCACCTTTCCCCGGTAGATTCGTATTCATGGGGAACGCCGGGAAGCAGCAATACGCCGGTGTTCGGCGGCAAAACATACGTTTTGCCCTCAAACCGGATTTCACCCTGGCCGCCTGCCGTTTGCAGCCAATGGTATCGCGGGTAACCGCCCGGACGAACCGTTTTCTCCTGAAGCGGGTGGCATCCGACGCTCTCCACCGACAGCGGGAGCCGATGCGCGTCGGTCTGCGATATTTCAAAACGGCGGTGAACCTCCTGAACAACGTTCCCCATTCGGCGTCGCTCCCTTTCGCGAATATGTGCCATATTCTTATATCACTTCTCTATAATATTATATTTAACTGCCTATGTGTAAGCGCTACAATGTAAATAAATTCATATAGGGAGGAAGTGCCAACGTGATAAACGACAGGCTTCCGAAAATATGGTACGGCGGCGACTACAATCCCGAGCAGTGGGACGACGCCGAAATATGGAGCGAGGATATCCGCATGTTCAAGCTGGCGGGAATCGACGTGGCGACTCTTAATGTGTTTTCCTGGGCGCTGAACCAGCCGAACGAGGACACGTATGACTTCGCATGGCTGGATGAAACGATCGACCGGCTGTACCGGAACGGCATCTGCACCTGTCTTGCCACAAGCACCGGCGCCCACCCGGCCTGGATGGCGAAGAAGTATCCGGATGTGCTGCGCGTCGATTACCAAGGCCGCAAGCGCAAATTCGGAGGGCGGCACAACTCGTGCCCGAACAGTCCGACCTACCGCAAATACTCGCAATTGATCGCCGCCAAGCTGGCCGAGCGCTACAAGGACAACCCGGCGGTCGTCATTTGGCATGTGTCGAACGAATACGGGGGCTATTGCTACTGCGACAATTGCGCCGAGGCGTTCCGCCGGTGGCTGCGGGCGCGGTACGGCACGCTGGAGCGTTTGAACAAGGCATGGAACACCCGCTTCTGGGGGCATACGTTCTATGACTGGGACGAAGTCGTCGTGCCGAATGAACTGAGCGAGGAGTGGAACGGCAGCCGCACCAATTTCCAGGGCATATCGCTCGATTACCGGAGGTTTCAGTCCGACAGTCTGCTGGCGTGCTACAAGCTCGAATACGACGCGCTGAAAAAGCATACGCCGCATCTGCCTGTGACGACGAATCTGATGGGAACCTACCGGGAGTTGGACTATTTCGAGTGGGCGAAGCATATGGACGTCGTCTCCTGGGACAACTATCCGTCCCTGACGACACCGGTCAGCTACACGGCGATGGTTCACGATCTGATGCGCGGGCTGAAAAGCGGGCAGCCGTTCATGCTCATGGAGCAAACGCCGAGCCAGCAAAATTGGCAGGCCATCAACGCGCTGAAGCGGCCAGGCGTCATGCGTTTGTGGAGCTACCAGGCGGTGGCGCGCGGGGCCGACACGGTCATGTTTTTTCAACTCAGGCGATCGGTCGGCGCCTGCGAGAAATATCACGGCGCGGTCATCGAGCATGTGGGTCACGAGCGTACCCGCGTGTTCCGCGAATGCGCCGAACTCGGCGGCGAACTGCGCAAGCTTGGCGACAGCCTGCTGGACGCGCGGGTGGAGGCGAAGGTCGCCATCGTTTTCGACTGGGAAAACCGCTGGGCCCTTGAGCTGTCGAGCGGACCGACGGTCGAGCTCGATTACGTGAATGAGGTGCACAACTATTACGATGCGCTTTTCAAGCAGAACATCCAGGTCGACATGATCGGCACGGACGAGGATCTGGGCCGTTACGACATTGTGATCGCACCGGTGCTGTATATGGTGAAGCCGGGATATGCGGCCAAAGTGGAAGCGTTCGTCGCCGCCGGCGGAACATTCCTGACGACGTTTTTCAGCGGCATCGTCAACGAGAGCGACATCGTTACGACGGGCGGGTATCCGGGCGAATTGCGTAAGGTGCTCGGCATTTGGGCGGAAGAGATCGACGCGCTTTTTCCCGATCAGCGGAACCGGATCGTCGTCAAGGGCGGCGTCGGCGGATTTAAAAGCGAATACGAATGCGGCCTGCTCTGCGACCTCGTTCATCTGGAGGGCGCGGAAGCGATCGCCGAGTACGGCGACGATTTCTACGCGGGCATGCCGGCAGTGACGGTGAATCGGTTCGGGCGGGGCGAAGCCTGGTATGTGGCGACAAGCCCCGACGCCGCTTTCCTGTGGAGCCTGACGAGCCATCTGTGCGAGAAAAAAGGAATCGAGCCGCTCGTCCGATCGGCCCCTGCCGGACTCGAAGCGTCCCGGCGGACGAAGGACGGACGTTCGGTCCTGTTCCTGCTCAATCATAATGCCGAAGAGGTATCGGTCGATGTCGGCGACAGGCGGCTGTCGGATTTGCTCACCGGACAGACGCGGACGGGAACGATAACCGTTCCGGGCAGAGGCGCGGCGATTTTAGGGGAATAATAATATACTGAGTTCATTAAATCATTGTGCGCCCCTCCGGCCGTCCCGAAACTGACACAGGACACCGGAAGGGGCGTTGTGCTATAATTTTGAAGGTTAAACAATCGGCAAGTACATACATTTATTATGGCGAGTCTGAAGGAGGCACTTATGTTGCGTATCGGCGCGATTGAGGCAGGCGGAACGAAATTTGTATGCGGTATCGGCAATGAGAGCGGCGTGATCGAGGATCGTGTCAGTTTCCCGACCGAGCAGCCGGAGACCACTCTCCGCAATGTGATCGATTATTTCCAAAACAAACAGGTGGACGCGATCGGCATCGGGACGTTCGGCCCGATCGATATCGATCCTTCGAGTCCGACCTACGGGCGCGTCACGACGACGCCGAAGCCGGGTTGGGCAGGCTACGATTTTCTCGGAACCTTGAAACGCGCGTTCGACGTGCCGTTCGGCTGGGATACCGACGTGAACGCCGCGGCTTTCGGCGAAGCGAAGTGGGGAGCGGCCCAGGGCTTGGACAGCTGCGTTTATTATACGATCGGCACCGGTATCGGGGTCGGCGTGTACGCCGAAGGCAAGCTCGTGCACGGCCTGCTGCACCCGGAGGGCGGCCACGTCCTGACAAGACGTCATCCGGAAGATCCGTTTGCGGGAAATTGCCCGTATCACGGCGATTGCCTGGAAGGCATGGCTGCCGGTCCGGCGATCGAGAAGCGCTGGGGGGTCAAGGGCGGAGAGCTTTCGAAGGATCATCCCGCCTGGGCGATGGAAGCGTTCTATATCGGACAGGCGGTGGCAGGCGTAATCGTGCTGCTGTCGCCGAAGAAAGTTATCCTGGGCGGAGGCGTCATGCACCAGGAGCAGCTTTTTCCGATAATTCGCGCCGAGGTTCAGCGCAACCTGAACGGCTACGTGGCGCATGAAACGATTCTCTCCGGCATCGATTCCTATATCGTTCCGCCGGGACTCGGCGACAATGCCGGATTGAGCGGATCCCTGGCGCTCGGCTTGGCGGCGCTCGGCCGATAAAGCGGCTAGCCGCCGCAGACCGCTCATAAAAATCCCTCCCGAAGGCCGGGCGCGTTCAGGCGCCGCAAGCCGGGGAGGTTTTTTTGCAGGCGGCCGGCGGCGGCTTTATTCAATCGGATCGGCAATCTGTTCATGTAAAGGTTGGGGCTGTCGATGGGCATTCTGCAAAACTTATATACGGCCGTCACCGTTCTTAACTTTTTCTTTGCGGCGGCGGTCGTTTTTCTGGAACGGCGCAATGTCGGCGTCACCTGGGCATGGGTGATGGTGCTGTTGTTTTTGCCGGGTGTGGGCTTCATTCTGTACCTTATTCTCGGCCAAAATTTGAGCCGCCGCAAAATATACCGCATCAGCGCGGAAAACCGGCTGCGGCTGCAGGCGCTTCAGCGTGCGCAGCAATTCCGCTTTACCGAGAGCCGGATCGTGTTCAACGACCCGGCCATGGCCGATTACCGGGATATGATGTATATGAACCTGATGGGCGGTCATGCTTTCTTTACGCAGGACAATGAGGTGGATATTTTCACGGAAGGCCGGACGAAGTTCGATGCGCTGCTCCGCGACATCGAGCGGGCGGAGGACCACATCCATCTGATGTATTTCATCATCCGCAACGATGTGTGCGGGCGCAGGCTGATCGAGTCGCTCGCCCTCAAAGCGCTGGACGGCGTTGAAGTGCGGCTGCTCTACGATCATATCGGCTGCTCGGCGCTGCCCGACGGCTTTTTCGAGCCGCTTGCGGCGGCGGGCGGGTACGTCGCGGCCTTTTTCCCGTCCCGCATCCGTTATTTGAATTTGCGCGTCAACTACCGGAATCACCGGAAGCTTGCGATCATCGACGGGAAATACGGCTACGTTGGCGGGCTTAACGTCGGAGACGAATATATGGGGCTTGATCCGCGCTTCGGGTTTTGGCGGGACACCCATCTGCGCGTCAGCGGCGGCGCGGTGCTGGAGATGCAGCGCCAGTTCATGCTCGATTGGAATTTGTCCTGCCCGGCGCGGGCAATCGAGGAGGAGCCCCGCTATTTTCCTCAGCATGCGGGCTCCGGCCAGGTCGGCATGCAGGTGGTCGCCAGCGGACCGGATCAAGAGCTGGAGCAGATCAAGAACGGCTTCATCAAAATGATTCACGCGGCCAAATCGACCGTGTCGATTCAAACGCCCTATTTCATCCCCGATGAGAGCCTGCTTAACGCGATGCGTATCGCCGCCTTGTCCGGCGTGGATGTGCGCATCATGATCCCGAGCAGGCCCGACCACAAAATGGTGTATTGGGCGACGTATTCCTATCTCAGTGATCTGTTGAAGGCGGGCGTGAAATGTTATCTGTATGAAAAAGGGTTCCTGCACGCGAAGTCGGTTATCGTGGACGGTAAAATCGCTTCCGTGGGCACGGCCAATATCGATATCCGCAGCTTCAAGCTCAATTTCGAGGTGAACGCATTTCTGTTCGATTCCAGGGCGGCCGAGCGGCTGGCGCGCATTTTCGAGGAAGATATGGCGGAATGCGCCGAGCTTACGCCCGGCCGATATAAGGCAAGGCCGGTTCATATGAAAATACTGGAGTCGTTTGCGCGATTGCTATCACCGATTTTATGACGGATAATCGAGATAGAAACGAGCAGCGGACGGGGGTGAGCGTATGGAACCGGAATCGGCCATAACGGAGCCGCAACGCAGACGCAGGTTTGCCGGCTATGTGACCGACCGCCTGTCCGTTACGTTGCGCAACGATACCGCATTGTGGCAGTCCGGTTCATGGGGCACCGGCGCGGCGCTTGCCGGCGGACTTGCCTTAACCGCGCTCGGTATGCCGACCGGCCTTGGGTTTGCATTCGACGCGGCCGTGGCGATTATACTGGGCGCGATCGGACTGGTGATCGGCGGGGTATTGATTGCGGCCCTGTTATCGCTCGCGTGTGTTCCGGCGCCGCGCCTGTTTGCCGGCTGCTGGTTAACCGCCGGGGCGGTAACGTTCGCCATCCTTTATTACGCGGACATAGGCGTTTGGCTGTCCGTCGTTCTTGCGGTTTTATACGTTAGCGCCGGCGCGTTGGCCGGCATGATGATAGGTCTGCTGCTGAGGCTGAGGCTAAGGCTGCGGCCGCTTGCCAAGACGGCTGTGTTGGCGGGGGCGGCTGCTCTATGCGTCGCCGTTTTGTACTGGCCATTCGGGGGAAGCGCCCCCGACGCGGACACCGCGGCTCTCGGCGGCGCGGACGGAGCGGATACGCCGCCTGCCGGCGTATCTCTGCTGAGCGCCGCCGATCCCGGGCTGCCGGGCGGGTTTGAATATACGGCGTTTACTTACGGCAGCGGGACCGACAAACGCCGCAAGGAATTCGCACAGGATGCCGAATTGATTACGCCTTCAGTGGACGCTTCGGCATATATAACGAAATGGCCCGAGCTTCGCACCCTTTACTGGGGATTTGACCAGGACGCATTGCCCCTGAACGGGCGCGTCTGGATGCCGCAAGGCGGCGGGACATATCCGCTCGTGTTGATCGCGCACGGCAATCATTTGATGGAGGACTGGTCGGACGACGGGTACGAGTACCTGGGCGAGCTGCTCGCCAGCCGCGGTTTCATTGCGGTATCCGTCGATGAGAACTTCTTGAATTACTCCGTTTGGTCAGGCATACCGAATAACGATATGAAAATGCGTGCCTGGGTGCTGCTGAAGCATCTGCAGCAAATTAGGGCGTTCAATCTGCAGTCCGGAAACCCGTTCTCCGGCAGGGTCGATCTCGGCAAGGTCGCGCTGATCGGACATTCCCGGGGCGGTCAAGCGGTCGCCATGGCCGCCGACAGCTCGCGCTGGTTTGCCGGCGATCGAACGCTTGCCGGATTGGAACAGATCAAGATCGAAGCGGTCGTCGCGATCGCGCCGACCGACCGCAGCGTCGACAAGAAGTCCGCGTTCCTGCGCGACGTCTATTACTTGACGCTGCAGGGCGCGCGCGACGCGGACGTCAGCAACTTCTACGGCGATCAGCAATACATCCGTACGTCCTATTCCGCCGGATCCGAACGTTTCAAAGCTTCCGTCTATATACCGGACGCCAATCACAGCAGGTTTAACACTACCTGGGGATCATACGACCTGAGCATGCCCGGCGGCCTTTTTCTGAACGTCCGCGGGCTTATGGACCGTGAATCGCAGCTGGACACGGCAAAAACGTACATTTCCGCTTTTCTGGAGCTTGCGCTGAACGGGAGGAACGGGTATGCCGGTCTGTTCGAGGACGAGCGGACCGGATCGCATTGGCTCGGCGAACAAGGGCTGATTACGCGTTATGAGAGCGGACGGATGAAGGTTGTCAGCCGGTTCGAGCAGCCGGGCATCCGTGCGTTGAACGCCGGCGTGACCGCCCGGGCTTTCGGGATGAAGCGCTGGGCGCACGAGAATGCCTTGAACCGGGACCGCAAGCGGAAAGGGACGGACGGGTTGACCCTGCATTGGGACGGCTCGGGCGCGGCGGCCTACCGTATTTCGTTCGACCGGCGCTATTGGGATAATGCGGGCGGAGACGAAATGTCCGCGTTGTCGTTCTCCCTTGCCGATTTGGAAAGGGATCTGCAAGCGGACCGTGCTGCCGATGCGCCTCCGATTGCCCCGCCTTCCATCGATATTGAGCTCGAAGGCGCAAACGGTGTTTCGGTGAGACTGCCGCTGTCCCGGTTCGAAGCGTTGCGGCCCTTGCCGCGCGTTGCGTTTACGGTACATCCGCTGCTCGAGCGCCGATTCAACAACGGCAAATTCAAGAGCGCGGTTGAGCCCGTATTCCAGACATTCATTGTCCCGTTCGATGCGTTCGTCCGTGTCAAAGAGGGCTTGCTGCAGGGGGGCCTCCGCAGCATCGTCTTCCGCATGGAGGGAGGCCCGGGCAAAATCATGCTCGACGATATCGGCTTCTATCCGGCTTCCTAGATCATACGCCGTTCCGCCGTCTGTATGGCGCTTCGATTCGTTTCAACCGCCGGCAATTCGTCCATACTGGTACATAAAAAGGAGTGGGGACGATGCCGATATTGCCGGTGCATGAACGGTTGGCGGAGCTATGGGTGCTGCGGAACAGCCGCGGCTTGACGGAGTCCGAGAAAACGGACATGGAGCACTGCCTGGCGGTGAACGCATCCTTCTGCCGGGAGCTCGCCCATCTAAAAAATATGTCGCTTCTCGCCTCCATGACGGAGGATACCGATTGGCAGCATGACATATGCAGCCGTATCGAAAGACTTTCGCGCGTGTGAGCGAACTGGAAAAATATTGCGTATAGCCCTTTGACTGCCGGATATACTAATGGGCGGGCGCGGGTCGACCGAATCCGACGAGATCACAAGGAGGTTGTACATAATGGCGGCAAATTTAGGCGCGCATGAGGTCATGGAGATACAAGAGGTACTTACGTTTGCGATTGACGGCATCAACCAGTTCCAGCTGTATCGCCCGCATGCGAAGGACCAGCAGCTGCGGCAGATGCTCGACCATCAGCTGCAGTTCATGACGAACGAATACAACGGTATGGTTCAACTGCTCCAACAGCAGGGAATGGGACAGCTGATAGCGTACCGCGCCGTTAAGAACGTTCAACCGATCTATGGGCTGGACAACCCGGCGAATTTAAGTCCCAATATGTCCCTCGATCAGCTGGACGACCGCGACGTGGCGAGCGCGATGCTCAATTGCCATAAAGCGTCGGCCGCGATGAAAATGAGAGGTGTGCTCGAATGCGCCGATCCGCAAATTCGCCGCGCCATCCAGCAAAGCGCGGTCAATTGCGCGGAGCAGGCCTATGAGGTGTGGCAATACATGAACCATAAAGGTTTTTATCAAGTGCCGACGATGAAGGAAATGACGACGAACACCATGATGCACCGTTACGAAACGGCAGGCGTCGGGCAGCAGCCAGGCGCAGGCTCGATGCATCAGCAAAGCGGCGCGGCGGCAATGGGCATGCAGCAGCATACGGCCTCGAACGCGGGAGGGGGCATGCAGCAGCATGCCGCGGGTACAAGCCAGCAGCAGAACGGTACCGGTACGGGCTTGCAGCAAAATGTATCCGACGGCGGCTCCCAGAACGATTCGCCGAATGAGCTCAATCAAACCGCGGGTTATACGAGCCCGCTGACTCAATAACGGGCTGCCGCCATGGCCGAAAAAAACATATTGGCTTATTTTAAAAGTCCGCAGGAAGCGGAGAGGGCGTTGGAGCAGCTTAAATCGCTTCAGATCGTGGACAGCGCCATCGACCGGATCGACGGTTTTCCCGGCGACGGAAGCGACCGGATCGAGAATCCGGTGACAGGCGATTTTCCGGGACTCGGCTATCTTACACTCGGCGGCGACTTTTCTGACCGGAACGCCGGGATTCTGGCGGCAGCCAGTGTGAGCGCAAGCGGCTTGAGCTCCGGCGGCCAAGAAAACCGGGTTAGCGGCAGGGATATTCTGCTTACGGTTGTCGTACAGGAATCGGATTATGAACAAGCGCTTAGGATCGTAGAAAAAGCGGGCGCAATGGTGTAACGCCGAGTGCGGCGGAAAACGGAAGGGAGCGGGCGAAACGGCCCGCTTTTTCTTTATGCCGGCATTTGCGGTTTGTTCCTGAGGGAAGGGGATAATGCGCAGAGGGAGCGAGAGACCCTCATGCTTGACTGGCGGTGGTCAAGGTAATCTGAACGATCGAATCAAAAAACGACCATACGGCCGGTTTCGTATCCCTTTATGACTTATAAGCTATCTACATAAAAAGCACGGAACCGTTCTTTGATCTGTTCTTTGGACATGCCTTGTCCGAGGCGCAGCTCGAAATACAGGTCCGGACACAGCGCGGCCATAATCGCATGAGCGGCGAATTCGGCTTCGCCCGTGCCGTCGGGGCTGTTGCGCCATTGCTTGATTTCAAGGATCAAGCGGACAAACAACTCATGCATAAACCTATAAGGCGGACTATGATATACCGTGCCCGGGCCCGGCCGCTGTTCTCCGCCAAGCGTTCTCAGTACCGCAAGCAGATCCGCTTTGTCGTCGATGTAATCGATGCACAGTCCCAGCACGGCGCTTAAGCGGGTTTGCGGGGATTCGGCTGCGGACTGCTCCAGATAAAGGCTGATGCACTCCCTGAATTTCGCATAACTGTCAGAAAGCAGGTCAAGGCAAAGATCGCTTTTATTGCAGTATCTACGGTAAAGGGTGCCTTGGCCGACACCGGCTTGCTTGGCGATCCGGTGCATGCTGACCTGCCCCACCCCGTGTTCGCGGAACAGTTGAAGCGCGGATTGAAGTATTTTTTGGCGGTGTTCGGCGGCATCCTTCCGTTCCTCACGAAGCTGCATACTTATCCCTCTTCCTGCTTTTTCTAAGTGTTCGCTTGACAACCGGACAATTGTCCGGTAATATCCAAAAAAAACGGACAATTGTCCGTTTGAGTTGACGCAACTCCTAAACCCGTACCATAAGTCCTATTGTACCCCGCGCACCGCAGTAAGGTCAAACGGCGGCAAACGGCGTCGGGATGCGGATGAGAGAGATGGAGGAGAGAAAAAGAATGTCGAAACAAGCAGGATCCGCGACGGAAGCCGAGTCGATGTCGGTACGGGACATCCTGGGGCCGTTGATCGCCATTATCGTCGGACTTTTTATGGTTATTCTGGACGGTACGGCAATGAACGTTGCAATACCCACTTTGCAGAAGGATTTCGGCCAAGGGTTGAACGTCGTACAGTGGACCGTTACCGGCTACGCCTTGGCCCAGGCGGCGGTCATTCCGCTCGCCGGCTGGCTGTCGGACCGTTTCGGAGCGAAACGCGTGTTTCTGATTTCCGTCGTCCTGTTCACCATCGGTTCATTGTTATGCGGACTGGCGAATTCGGTTGAGCAGTTGATCGTATTCCGTGTGCTTCAGGGCATCGGCGGCGGTATGGTCGGCCCGATCGCAATGGCCTTCACGTATCGTCTGGCGCCTCCCGGCAAGGTCGGAGCCGTCATGGGGATGATGGGTATCCCGATCCTGCTGGCGCCGGCGCTTGGTCCGATTATCGGCGGTTGGCTGGTTGAATACGCAACCTGGCACTGGATTTTCTTCATTAATCTGCCGATCGGCGTTATCGGCGTGCTAGCCGGTCTGCGCACCCTGCCGAACATTGAGCGGCAATCGGTCGCGGCACTTGATATGTTCGGCATCATCCTGGGGCCGATCGCGTTCGCGGGTCTCGCGTACGGCGTCAGCGAAGGGGCCTTCGGCTGGACCTCCGACAAGACGATCGTCGGTATTTCCGTCGGTGCCGTCGCTCTTATCCTGTTTATAATCGCCGAGCTGCGGCATCGGAATCCGCTGCTGGAGCTGCGCGTATTCCGGTCGTCGGATTTCACGCGCGGCATCATCATTCAGTGGATTGCGACGGTGGCGCTGTTCGGCACGATGTTCATGGTCCCGTTGTTCCTGCAGGACGGCAAAGGCTATGAGGCATTCCGCACAGGCCTGATCATGCTGCCGCAAGCGCTGGCCGCAGGCATCTTTATGCCGATCGGCGGCAAGCTTTTCGACAAAGTCGGCGCCCGTCCGGTCGTCGTGGCCGGCATGTCGATCGTCGCGCTCGCAGCGTTCCTCTTGTCGAAGGTATCGCTGACGGACAGCGTGTCCACGATCCTGCTGCCGCTTAGCTTATTGGGAGCCGGCATGGGCTTGTCCATGATGCCGCTCAACACGCATTTGATGCAATCGGCGCCGCAGAACCTGGTCGGCCGCGTCACGTCTCTCACGAATGCCGCCCAGCAGGTATGGAGCTCGCTTGCGATTGCCGCATTGATCACGATCATGAGCAGCCGCTTCAAGTCCTACCTCGAATCAGGCGAGACCGATATGGCGACTGTCGGGACGAAGGCGTTCAACGACACGTTCTTCATCCTGGTCGGCATCGCAATCGTCGGCGTTCTCTTCGCGCTGTTCCTCAAGAAGCCGAAAAATGCTTCCCAACCGGCCGGCGAGCCCGCACCGATGGCTATACACTGACGGCAAGCAACAATAGAATAGAATTGGAGTGCACATAACCCGCCCCAACTTCGGGGCGGGTTATTCGGTGCGCCTCATGATAGTAAAAACCCGCCTGCGCAAAGCGCGGCGGGTTGATAGGCGTTTTGAAATCTGATACAATGAAGCGATGGGAAAAATTGAATATTTTTAAGCGAAATTTCTCAAAATAATGTTACCACAAATTGATGAATCTTGTCAACCGTTCCCGGAGAAAATTCCGGCGAAGCGAAATATACGGCAATCAGCGAGATGGGAGAGATCGGGCCTCATGAATGAAACGGACGGCATCTGGGCGGAGGAGCAGAGTCGCGTGTCGCACGTGGTTGCGAGCGTGGACCGGCGAATCGAGGCTTTGGAGAAGGAAATCGGCGATGTGCGGTCGGAAGCGGTCGACATCCGCAAACATTTCTGGGATGAGATTACGGTCAATTTCAGCTCGTCGGACGACGTGACGGAAACGTACTTCAGCATGAAGCAGCAAGCGGATTTGCTTGCGGAACGCGAACGAACGCAGCGGCACTCGGCCGGTTATCTGGATAAGCTGAGAAGGCTCGCCCGCTCGCCGTATTTCGGGCGAATCGATTTTCGGGAGGAAGGCGACGGGCAGGCTGAGCCGATTTATCTCGGCATCGCTTCGTTTCGGGAGGAGGACGCCGACACGTTTCTCGTGTACGATTGGCGCGCCCCGGTATCCAGCCTGTATTACGACTATCCGCCGGGCCCGGCGGTCTACGAGACGCCGGCAGGCGAAGTGAAGGGCGAACTGCTGCTCAAGCGGCAGTTCGTCATCCGTGACGGCGAAATCCGTTACCTGTTCGACACCGGCATAACGATCGGCGACCAGCTGCTGCAGCAAATGCTGAGCCGCACGTCGGACGCGCAAATGAAGAGCATCGTGGCGACGATCCAAAAGGAGCAGAACCGGATTATCCGCAACGACCGGAGCCGCATGCTGGTCGTGCAAGGAGCGGCCGGCAGCGGCAAAACATCGGCGGCGCTGCAGCGTGTCGCTTACCTGCTGTACCGTTACCGGGGCGAGCTCACCGCCGATCAATTGGTGCTGTTCTCCCCGAATCCGATGTTCAACAGCTACGTCGCGTCCGTTCTTCCCGAGCTCGGCGAGGAAAACATGATCCAGACGACTTTTCAGGCGTATCTGGAAAATCGGTTGGGCAAGGAATTCCGGCTGGAGGATTCGTTCGACCAGCTGGAATACGTGTTGTCCGCCGAGCGCAACCAAGCATACGAAATTCGGCTTCAGGCGATCCGCTTCAAGTCATCGGCGGCATATCTGGAAGCCATACAGGCATATCTGGACAGCTTGCTTACGGAAGGCATGCTGTTCCGGCCGGTCAAGTTCAACGGTAAAACAATCGTGCCGGCCAAGGAGATCGCCGCCCGTTTCTATGGCATGGATGCCGGTATACGGCTGGCGAACCGGATAGCGCTTATTCGCGAATGGCTCACGGAGAGAGTGAAGACGTTCGAAGCGACGCAACTGAACGAGCCTTGGGTGGAGGAAGCAATGGAGCTGCTCGATCAGGAAGCCTACCAGAGAGCTTACTATAAGCTAAGGGAGAGGCAGAAGAAAAAAGCCGAATCGTTCGACGACTTCGATGCGGAAAAAGAGCTCCTTGCCGAAATGATCGTCAAGGAAGCTTTTAAGCCGGTCCGCCGCCGCGTCAAGCTGCTTCGCTTCGTCGATGTGAAGGGACTATACAGGCGGTTGTTCGCGGATCCGGACCGATTCGAAACGTTGACGGACCGTGCCGGCCTTCCTCCGCTCTGGAAGGAGATCGCCTCCCGGACAGTCGAGCGGCTTGATGCCGGGCAGCTGGCCTATGAAGATATGACGCCTTATTTGTATGTGAATGAAAGATTGAAAGGCTTCCGGGCTAATACGGCAGTTCGTCATGTGCTGATCGACGAGGCGCAGGATTATACGCCGTTCCAGCTTGAATTTCTGAAATGGCTGTTCCCGCGCAGCCGCATGACCGCGCTCGGCGATCTGAATCAGGCGATCTACGCCCAAATGTCCGCAATGGCGGAG
This sequence comes from uncultured Paenibacillus sp., assembly GCF_963515335.1. Taxonomy (NCBI): domain Bacteria; kingdom Bacillati; phylum Bacillota; class Bacilli; order Caryophanales; family Paenibacillaceae; genus Paenibacillus; species uncultured Paenibacillus sp. Next base: position 17,091 of record NZ_CAUPYC010000037.1, read on the forward strand.
AGCGATCCGCTGACCCGCCTGTACGGTGCCGACGATACGGAATGGATTCATTTGACGAGAAGCTACCGTTCGACAATGGAAATCGTGTTGTTCACGCGCGGTATGGTGGCCGGAGGGGAACGGATCGAGCCGTTCAACCGGAGCGGCAAGCTGCCCGTCGTCGTCACCGTTCCGGACAAACAACAGCTTCACCGGCGTTTGACGAATACCATACGGGACCTTAAGAAAGAGGGCTTCGATTCGATCGCCGTTATTTGCCGGACCGCCGCCGAAAGCCGGGAGGCGTTCGACTCGCTCGGAGGAGCGGGCGAGCTTAAGCTGGTGACCAAGGATACGCCGCAGTTCGAGAAGGGGGTCTGCGTCATTCCCGCCTATCTGGCGAAAGGAGTCGAGTTCGACGCGGTTCTGATCTACGACGCGTCCGAGCGGACCTATGGCAACGAGAACGAACGGAAGCTGTTTTACACGGCATGCACGCGGGCGATGCATGAATTGCACCTGTTCTCGGTAGGCGAGCCGAGCCGGTTCATCACGGAGCAATCGCCCGAAACGTACCGGACGGAGGCGTAGCGCACGGTGCTGCTGGGCATTTATTTGGCGGCCGTTAATCTGCTGCTTTTTTTCTTGATGGGCGCCGACAAGCGTTTGGCCGCGAAAGGACGGCGGCGGGTTCCCGAGCGAAGGCTGTTCGTTTTCGCTTGGCTCGGGGGAGCCGCGGGCGGCTGGATCGGCATGCGCATGTGGCGCCATAAGACGAAGCACAGGTCCTTTATGCTTGGTTTGCCGGCGCTGACCGCTCTGCATCTGGTGCTGCTCGCGCTTGCTTATTATAATGGCTGGGTCGGGTAACGAGCTTTTCTATAAATCGACAATATGTCAGAAAAACTGACAAAATCCAAATAAATCACCGATTTCAGCGGCCGAAAAATCAACACAATTAAAATTATTCATATTTTTGTGTAAATTAAGTTCACAGAAAATTAACAAATCCATTTTTTCTTATCGCTTGCCGCTCGAACGCTCCCCTATTCCTGATTTTTTGCCTTTTTACATAAAAAGCTGTCGACCGCGGAAGGAAATTCCCCCTCTGAAAGCGAATGGAAGGACGACAGCGGTCTCAATCGGCCTTCTCCGGAGGATGTAAGTCACCTCGTAACGGTTAATGGATAGAGAGAGAGTCAAGCAACATCCGCTGAGAGTTGCCACTTGGCATGGAGAAGCAGAAATCGCGAACGGGGAGTGATGGACATGGTACGCAAGGAAATGGTAGCCATGCTGCTGGCGGGCGGCGAGGGAAAAAGGCTTGGCGTGCTCACGAAGGCGCTTGCCAAACCGGCCGTTCACTTCGGCGGCAAATACCGCATTATCGATTTCACGCTGAGCAATTGCGTACATTCGGGAATCGACACGGTAGGGGTATTGACGCAGTATCAGCCGCTTGTTCTCAATCAGTATTTGGGAATCGGCAGCCCTTGGGGGCTGGACCGCCGCGACGGCGGCATGGCCGTGCTTCCGCCTTACATGAAATCGAAGGGCGGCAGCTGGTACAAAGGAACCGCGAACGCGATCTACCAGAACATGGGGTTCATCGACCGTTACGACCCGGAATATGTACTTGTCATATCGGGCGACCATATCTACAAAATGGATTATGACCTGATGCTGAACCACCACAAGAAAAGCGGCGCCGACGCTACCATTGCCGTAATCGGGGTGGATTGGAGCGAAGCTAGCCGATTCGGCATTATGGCCACCGACGAAACGGGCAAAATTACGGAGTTTCAGGAAAAACCGAAAAATCCGAAAAGCAATCTGGCCTCGATGGGCGTGTATATTTTCTCCTGGCCGGTGCTGCAGCAGTATTTGATTCGGGACGAAGACAATCCGATGTCCAGCAACGACTTCGGTAAAGATATTATCCCAGCGATGCTGGCCGATAACATTTATCTGAATACGTATACATTCCAGGACTACTGGAAGGATGTGGGCACGATCCAAAGTTTGTGGGAGGCCAATATGGACCTGCTCTCCGAGGAATCCCAGCTTGATCTGAACGACAAGGACCGGCGCATTTATTCGGTCAACCCGAACCAGCCGCCGCATTACGTTTCCCCGGCAGGCAACGTTTCGTCCTCGTTGATCACGGAAGGCTGCTTCATCGAAGGCCACATCAGCCGTTCGGTGCTTTTCTACGGCGTCCATGTAGGCGAAGGCAGCGTTATCCGCGATTCCGTCATTATGCCGAATGCTCAGATCGGCAAGAACGTGACGATATCCCGGGCGATCATCGGCGAAGGCGCCGTCATCGCGGACGGCGTTGCGATCGAGTCGGCGGAGGGCGAAGATATTCAAGTGGTGGCAAGCGATGAAATGGTGCTTCCCGCGGGAGCGGCCAAGGAGGTAGAGGCATGAGCATGGAGATGATGGGCGTGGTCAATCTGATTTACGAGCCGGACGAGCTGGAAGCGTTGACTTTGCATCGGCCGCTGGCGACGGTTCCTTTCGGCGGCCGTTACCGGCTGGTCGATTTTACGCTGTCGAGCATGGTCAATTCGGGCATTTCCAAGGTGGCCGTTATGGCGCATACGAAATACCGGTCGCTGATGGATCATATCGGCTCGGGCAAAAGCTGGGATTTGCATCACCGGCAGGGCGGCCTGTTCGTGCTGCCCCCGATGGCCTCCGATATGAGCGATTTGCGCAAAGGGGATTTGTTTCACTTCTATCAGCAGCGTGATTTCTTTACCCGCAGTCAAGGCGACTACGTCGTCATCTGCAGAAGCCATATGGTGTGCAACATCAATTTCAAGGATGTTCTGGCTGCACACCTGGAGAGCGGAGCCGATATAACGGCGGTTTGCAAGAAACAGCACGATTCGCTCGGCGGCAAGGCGCGCAAGGTCAAGATCGACGGCAACGGACGGGTGACGGACATGCAGGACCATTTCGGCCGGCTGCAGACCGACATCGTGTCGATGGAAATGTACGTGATGCGCAAAGATCTGCTGCTCGATCTGGTCGAAACGTCGTTGGCGCAAGGGCAGGATCATCTGGTCCGCCACGGGATTATGTCCCGGCTGGACAAGCTGCGGGTGCATGCCTACTTATACGAAGGCTACCTCGGCATCGTCAACACGATTCAAAGCTATTACCTGAACAGCATGCAGCTTCTGCTTCCCGATACGTGGAAAAGCTTGTTCTTCACGCCGGGCCCGATCTATACGAAGGTCAAGGACGAGCCGCCGACCAGCTATCTCGAGGGCGCCAAGACGGTAAACTCGCTGATCGCAAACGGCTGTGAAATCGAGGGCACGGTCGTCGGGAGCATTCTGTTCAGGGGCGTCAAGGTGCAAAAAGGGGCGGTCGTCCGCAACAGCATCGTCATGCAGAACGGCATCGTCGGGGAGAACAGCATGCTCGATCATGTTATACTCGATAAAGAAGTGTATATTGAGCCCGGCCGCGATATCCGCGGCGTGACCGATTCACCGTATATCGCCGTGAAGCGCAAGGTCATCTGAGACGGGCCATTCCAGCGGCAGGTGAAATCGATATGAACATTCTTTTCGCGGCTTCGGAGGCCGTGCCGTTCGCCAAGACCGGCGGTCTCGGCGACGTCGTCGGCGCGCTGCCGAAAGCGCTGGCGGCGCAAGGGGTGACGGCGTCCGTCATCCTGCCGCAATATGGGGAAACGGGGGATGACGCGATCCGGTCCTTTCGGCGGGTCGCGTCTTTCACCGTCAAGCTCGGCTGGCGCAATCAAGCCTGCAACCTGCTGGAGGGATATGTTGACGGCATCCGGTATTATCTGATCGGAAACGATTACTACTACAAGCGTGGCACGCCGTACGGCTATGACGACGAGGCGGAACGGTTCGCGTTTTTCTGCTTCGCCGTGCTGGAAGGCATGCGATACATAGATGAAGTGCCCGACATCATCCACTGCCACGATTGGCAGACCGGGCTAATTCCGTTTCTGTTGAAAACGCGGTATCGCGGCATCCCGCCCTATCGCGGCATCCGGTCGCTTTTCACGATACACAATTTGCGCTATCAAGGCGTGTTCTCGCAGGAAACGCTCTGCGACCTGCTCGGCGTGGGCCGCGATATGTTCACGATGGACAAGCTGGAGTTCTACGGCGGCGGCAGCTGCATGAAGGCGGGGCTCCTGTACGCGGACAAGCTGACGACGGTCAGCCGCACGTATGCGGAAGAGATCCAAACCCCCGAGCTCGGCGAAAAGCTGGACGGCGTCATCCGGCTCCGCAGTCCGGATTTGACCGGTATCGTGAACGGGATCGACATCGAGCTGTTCGATCCGATGCGCGACCCGGAGATTGCTTATCCTTACCGTACGTCTATGGCGAAGAAGCGGAAAAACAAGGTTGTTCTGCAGCGGGAGCTCGGCCTGGACGAAGCGGAAGAGGTGCCGATGCTCGCCATCGTTTCGAGGCTTGTCGAGCAGAAGGGACTGGATCTGCTGGAGGGCGCCATGGAGGGGCTTCTGGCCGAATCGCTGCAGCTTGTCGTGCTCGGTACCGGGGAAGCCCGCTACGAAAAGCTGCTTAGCCGCTTGGCGTCACAGCAACCGAAACGCATCGCCGTTCGTTTCGAGTTTGACGACGCGCTCGCGAGAAGGATCTATGCAGGGACCGATATGTATTTGATGCCCTCGCAATTCGAGCCGTGCGGACTCAGCCAATTGATCGCGCTCCGCTACGGCGCCGTGCCGCTCGTCCGGGAAACGGGCGGGCTGAAGGACACGGTCCAAGCCTATGATGAATATACAGGTAAAGGAACCGGTTTCAGCTTTCGGCGTTACAATGCCGCCGAATTTCTGCAAACGGTGCGCAGGGCGCTAGCGCTTTACCGGAATGCCCCCGAGTGGCAGCGCATTGTCGACAACGGCGCCTGCGAAAATTACGGCTGGAGCGGCTCCGCGCGCGACTATGCCGCGGTGTACCGCGAACTCGCGGACAACGGAAAGGAGTATTGAAATGGCCCGTCATCTGGTTGTCGGAAACGGCAAAATGCTCGTTAACCTGGACAAATCCTGCTACATTCGCGACATTTACTTTCCGTACGTCGGTCAGTTGAACCATGTGGGAGGACAGCAGTGCCGTTTCGGCGTTTGGGCGGACGGCGCCTTCTCATGGCTCGATTCTCCCGACTGGCGTTTCGAGCTCGGTTATGTCGAGGATTCCCTGGTGACGAATATTGCGGCCCGGAACGATGCGCTCGGCCTTGAGCTTTTTATTAACGACGGAGTCCATCAGCGGGAATGCATATACATCAAGCGTGTCGTCGTCCGGAGCACGATCGAAAGGGACCGCGAGGTGCGCCTTTTTTTCCATCAGGATTTGATGATCGAAGGGACGGAGGTCGGGGACACGGCCGCGTATTATCCCGAGAACAACACGCTTTTCCATTATAAGCGGTCAAGCTATTTCATGTTCAACGGCTTCTCGGATGAAGGCGGAATCGCGCAGTATTCGACCGGCATCAAACGGTTCCATTCGGCGGAAGGCACATGGCGGGACGCGGAGGACGGCGCGCTGATGGGCAACGCCATTGCGCAGGGCTCCGTCGACAGCACGATCGGGTTCGGGACGACCGTGCCGGCCGGCGGGGAGAAGACGGTCTACTACTGGATGTCGGTCGGCCGCGATCTGGAGGAAGTGAAAAAGCTTAACCAATATGTAACGGACAGCCATCCGGAGAAGCTGCTCAGCCGGATCGTCATTTATTGGCGCCACTGGCTGCTGCGCACGGTGACCGATTTCGGGGACCTGCCGAAGGAAGTCGTCGATCTGTACAAGAAAAGCCTGCTGATCGTGCGCACGCAGACGGACGAGAACGGCGCCATCATCGCGGCGAACGATACCGATATTCTGCAATACAACCGCGATCATTACAGCTATATGTGGCCGCGCGACGGCGCACTGATCGCGGAGGCGATGTCGCTGGCCGGCTATCAGAGCATGATCGCCCCCTTCTTTCAATTTTGCGCGGATACGCTCTCGCCCGAAGGGTACTTATATCATAAATACAATCCGGACGGCACGGTGGGCTCGAGTTGGCACCCTTATGTCGTCCAGGGAACGAACCGGCTGCCGATCCAGGAGGACGAAACGGCGCTTGTTCTGTATGCGTTATGGAAGGACTACACCTATCACCAGGTCATTGAGCTGCCGCAGTCGCTGTACAGCAGTCTCATCCGCAAGGCGGCGAATTTCCTCGGCGAGTTTATGGAGCCGGAACTGAATTTGCCGAAGCCGAGCTACGATCTGTGGGAGGAACGCTACGGCATTTGGACGTATACGGCGGCTTCCGTGTACGGCGGCCTGATGTCGGCGGCGTATTTCACCGACCTGTTCGGCGATTACGAGCGAAGCGATCATTACCGGAGCACGGCGGAGGCGATCAAGCAGGGGATTCTCGACCATATTTGGGACGAGGAAGCCGGGCGCTTCGCGCGGGGGCTTATTTACAAGGACGGCGCCTGGGTGAAGGACATGACGCTCGAGAGCAGCCTGTTCGGCATTTGGGAATTCGGCGTACTGCCGGTCGACGACAGCCGTGCCGCGCGCACGATCCGCGCGATCAAGGAAGGGCTGTCGGTAAAAACCGGCGTCGGGGGCGTCGCCCGCTACACGAACGACTATTACTTCCAGCAATCGGGCGATATCGAGAAAATACCGGGCAATCCGTGGATCATCTGCACGCTGTGGATCGCCAATTACGAAATCGAATCGGCCAAGACGCTTGCGGACTTGGCGTCGCCGCGCCGCACGTTGGAATGGGTCGTCGGGAAATCGCTCGATTCCGGCGTGCTGCCCGAGCAGTTGAATCCGTTCGACGGGTCGCCGCTCGCCGTCGCGCCGCTCACATGGTCGCACGCGACGTTCGTCCAAAGCGTATGCAAATATGTGCGGAAGCACGCGAAGCTAAGGTCCTCATAATCCCGTGAACGGCGACAAGGCCGGTCTTCAAGCAGACAATGCTGCTTGCGGACCGGCTTTTTTTTGCCGGAGAAGGGCGAAGTGAAGGAGGGATTGTTTGTTCCCTCCAACCCGTCATCAAAGGGCCGGCGCGGGGTACAATAACGTGGAAAAACCGTTATAAGCGGGAAGGGACGGGTAATAAGCCATAAACATACCATGAAGAAAAGGGCGATGACCATGGCTTTGCAATTGTTTATGATCGTGCTTCTGATTTTGTTCACAGCATTTTTTGTCGCAACCGAATTTGCCGTTATTCGGATCCGGCCAAGCCGGGTAGATCAGCTCGTGCTGGAGGGGCGCAAGAATGCGGTGGCGCTGCAGAAGGTAACGGCCAACCTGGACGGCTACCTGTCTGCGTGCCAGCTCGGAATCACCATAACTTCTCTTGGCTTGGGATGGCTCGGCGAACCGACGGTCGAGGCGCTGCTTGAGCCGGTGTTTGAGCGGCTGGATATGCCTGAGCAAGTGACCGGTCCGGTTGCTTTTCTGATCGCCTTTACTTCGGTTACCTACCTGCATGTCGTTATCGGGGAGCTGGCGCCCAAGAGCGCGGCGATCCGCAAGGCGGAGCCGATCGCGTTGCTGTGCGCCGTGCCGATCATCTGGTTCAACCGCATCATGTATCCGTTCATTTGGCTGCTGAACTCGTCCGCGAACCGGCTGGTGCGGCTGCTCGGCATGAGGCCGGCCAAGGAACATGAGGAAGCGCATTCCGAGGACGAAATCCGGATTATTTTATCCGAAAGCTACGAGAGCGGCAAAATCAACAAAACCGAGCTCGGATACGTGAACCGGATTTTTACGTTTGATGATTTGCTGGCCCGGGAAATCATGGTGCCGCGCACGGACATGATATGCCTGTATACGGACAAATCGCTGGCTGACAATCTGAAAATCATCAAACGGGAGCAGTATACGCGCTTTCCGGTCGCCAGCGGCAGCAAGGACAACATTGCCGGAATCATCAACACGAAGAAATTTTTTCTGAAGTACGACAACAATCCCGAATTCGATTTCGCTTCGCTGCTGATGCCGGCCCTGACGGTTCCGGACGTGATGCCCGTGAAGTCGCTGCTGAGAAAAATGCAGGCGGAGCAGGTGCACATGGCGCTGCTGCTGGACGAATACGGAGGAACGTCCGGCCTTATCACGATCGAGGATATTCTTGAGGAGATCGTCGGGGAAATACGCGACGAGTTCGACAAGGACGAGAAGAAGCCGATCGATATGGTGGAGCCGGGACGCTACATGGTAGAGGGCAAGGTGCTGCTCTCGGAGCTGAACGAAATATTGGGCACGCATTTGCCGAACGACGGTGTCCACACGATCGGGGGATGGCTGTACAGCGAAAATCCGGACGTCAAAATAGGCGATACGGTCGAGCATGAGGACCTGGTATTCGCGGTGAAGGAGATGGAAAAGCACCGGATCCGCAAGGTGGAAATCATGAAGGAGCCGTAATCGGAGCCGGCGGGCGGATCGCTCTTTTCTACTGCAGGCAAGAGGTTGCCGAATCGGCAAAAATGCTTTACCGTATAAGGGGGGGTCCAGAGGAACTACACGGATGAGGATGGGAGAGTGCCGGGTTGGAAGAATATTTGATTGCAGTCATTATGGGCATTGTGGAGGGATTGACGGAGTTCCTGCCGGTATCTTCGACGGGGCACATGATTCTGACCGCGGATTTGCTCGGCTTTGAGGGCGATGTTGCGAAAACGTTCGAGGTCGTCGTGCAGCTGGGCGCGGTTTTGGCGGTGCTGGTGCTGTATTGGAAAAGGTACATGGGCATTCTGAACGATTTTTTCCGCTTTGACTTCAAGCGGAAAAACAAGCTCAATGCGATACATATGATTATCGCAATGGCGCCGGCAGGCATTTTGGGGATAAGCCTGAGCGGGTTTATCAAAGATTATTTGTTCGGCGCTTCTACCGTGCTGATCGGTCTGGTGATCGGCGGCGTTCTCATGATCGTCGCCGAGAAGGCTAACCGTAAAATTACGTCCGAGCACTCGGACGACATCACATACAAGCAGGCCTTCGGCATCGGATTGTTTCAGTGCCTGGCGCTGTGGCCGGGCTTTTCGCGGTCGGGATCGACGATGGCCGGCGGCCTGCTGTTCGGTACGAGCCGGCAAGCGGCGGCGGATTTCACGTTTATGATCTCCGTCCCCATCATGCTGGGAGCAACGGGAATCGACCTGTACCAAAGCCGTGATTTTCTCACCGGCGACGATCTTTTGTTATTCATGATCGGACTTGCTACTTCGTTCATCGTCGCCATGATCGCCGTCGTCACGTTCCTGAACCTGATCAAGCGTCTGAGCCTCACCTGGTTCGCGATTTACCGCTTTGTCCTGGCGGCCGCCTTCTACTTCCTTGTGATGTATTGATCATAGGGAAAGGCCGGCGTTGAATCCTTTTCACCGCTGCTTGCGTATTAGACGGATATTACGATTATGGAGGAATGGCACAATGATGATTACGACGACACCGACGATCGAAGGCAGACCGATCCAGGACTATATGGGCATCGTGAACGGCGAGGCGATTATGGGCGCCAACATCGTGCGGGACTTTTTGGCGTCCATTACCGACGTCGTCGGCGGACGCTCCGGCTCCTACGAAACGAAGCTGAAGGAGGCGCGCGACATCGCGATCGGCGAAATGATCGACCAGGCGCGCCGCATGGGGGCCAATGCGGTTGTCGGCATCGACATCGATTACGAGGTCGTGCGGGAAGGCATGCTGATGGTAGCGGTCAGCGGCACAGCCGTAAGAGTATAAGGGCCAGGGAATTGCCGTTCGGAAAAGAAAAGCGGATGAACTTCGGGGAGCGCGAACTGGCGACAGATTCGGCGCTTCTTTTTTCGCGGAAGCAATGATTCCGGCTTATTAAAATAAGGGAAGCCCGGAGGCATTGCGACGAAACTTTTCGGCGGCTTGCGTCGTCGTTAACATTGGTTCATTAATGATAAAGAGGGGGAAGCCTGTGGGCATCAACGAAGCGCAAAGAACGTTGTGTTCCGTCTTATGGGCCGCAGTGCTGCTGCTCGCTATCGGCGCGGCGGACGGCTTGGCCGCGCCGGCATCCGCGGCAGCGACGGGAGGCATCGAGTTCAAGGCCGAAGCGGGCTTTAACGGCAAGCAGAAGGACGGCAAATGGACGAGGCTGCGGGTCACGCTGACCAATAGGACGGAGCGGGATTTGAAGGGAGAACTGGCTTTTACCGCGATGCTTTCGAACGGCGGCTACAACGTAGCCTATGCCGTCCCGGCCGAGCTTCCGCCCGGGACGCCGGTGGTGCTGGAGCTCACCGTACCGGGGATGGCTTACAACAAAGTCAATAACCGGCTGGCCTTCCATACGGGCAAAGCGCCGGGCGGCCCAACGGTGCCGTTCACATCGAACCGCCCTTATGTGGAGGCGCCTGCAGACCAGGCCACGCTCATCGGGGTTGTTGCCCGTGACCCGGATACGCTTAATTTCATGCCGATTCTGAATACGAAGGGCTATGATCTGAACGTTGTGCCGATTAAGGAGGACGATCTGCCGGACCGGTCGATTCAGCTGGACGGCCTCGACTTCCTTGTGCTGAACGACGTTCCGACAGGAAGCTGGAGCGAATCGAAACGTGAGGCCGTTCGCGCATGGGTGCAACGCGGGGGGACGCTGATCGTGGCCGGAGGCGCCGGCTATGCGAAGACGGCCGAGGGCTTTGCGGATCTCGCGCCCGTCAAGCAGGAAGGCACCGCGAGCCTGAAGACGGCGGCCGCCCTCGTACAGCTTGCGGGAGGGAAAACGCCGCTGAATTTAACCGTCCCGGTGACCTTATCGGCAGGCACGCTAGCCGCGGGCAACGTGTCGCTCGCAGACGGCGGGCTTGCGCTGGCGGCGAACCGCTCGTACGGCAACGGACAGGTGGTGTATGCCGCGTTCGACCCGTCGCTCGAGCCTTTCGCTTCCTGGACGGGCAGCCCCGATCTATGGGCCCGCTTGCTGGGCGGTTCATTAACGCCGGTTATGCCGGGCACCGCGGTACAGGCAGGCATTGCGCCGGGGGGCAATATGTGGGAAATCGATTCCCTGTTGAATGAATTCCCGTCGATTCAGGCACCGTCGGTAAATGTGCTGATCGTTTTCTTTTTTATTTACATATTGATCGTGGCGCCGGTGCTGTATCTGGTGCTGCGCAAGCTCGACCGGCGCGAATGGGCATGGTGGATCGTTCCGCTCGCGTCGCTGGCAAGCAGCGTCATTATTTTCACGGTGGGCGCTTCGGATAAAAGCGCGACGCTCGCGCACAGCCTGCGCATCGCGGAACTGTCCGGCGATGGCGACGGCATAAGGTCCGCCGCCGCCGCCGTTTTCGTGCCGGGAGGCGGACGGGTGGAGGCGGCGTTCGAGCCGGGTGTCGCGCTGCTGCCGTTTCAAGACGGCCGCGGCGCTATGGGGAGCGTAGCCGCGAACCCGACCTATCAGACCGTGCATGACGGTACGGACGAAACGAGCGTCGTCTGGAACGAGGTGCCTTACTGGTCCGTCCGCAAAACGTGGGTGCGCTACGACAAGCCGGCACAGCTGGGCCGGTTCGCGATCGGCACGGAACTGAAAGCCGGGAAGCTGACGGTAACCGTCAAGAACGAGACAGGCGCCGACCTGACGAACGTCGGGCTGCTGTTTAACGGCACGGCCTTTAAGCTGCAGAACTTGAAGCAGGGGGAGTCGTCGAAGACCACGGTTCCGCTCGTCGTCCCGAACGGGTTGGGCGGTTTTTACGACTACGGCGGCCAGCTATTCCCATGGCCGTCCAATAATGGGGATATATATGCACGAGAGCGGGGGCTGCTCAATTCCTTCATGAATGCCGGTCAACGCGCGGGGGCGATGCGGATGCCGTATGTGGTCGGCTTCAGTTCCGATCGGGAAGCATGGTTTACGATCAACGGCAAGCGGGCCGGGACGGATAATCTGACGCTCTGGGCTCAAGCGCTCGATCTGTATGCGGCGGAAAGCGGCGGCGGCTTCGTTGCGCCGGGAACCATAACGCCGATGCTGACGGTCAACAAAACCCGGCGTTATTCGTACGATCCGATGTCCGGCCGGATCGATTTCGGCCAAGGACTGCTGGAGTTCGAGTTCGTGCTGCCGGCCGGCGGGCGTGCCTCCTACGATTCGTTAACGGTGTACGGCTCCCGACAATTGGACGGCCAGCTACAAACGACAGTCTGGAATGAAAAGAAGCAAAGCTGGGAGCAGGTCGACTTCGCCAACGCGTCGTCGTTCACGCCGGCCGATCCGGCTGACAATTACGTGACCGTGAACGGTTCCATCCGGATGAGGCTGGAAACCGCGAGCCAGGCAGGCACGTTTATGCCGACCGTGGGGCTGGAAGGGAAGGGGAAGCCGTAATGGAGACGACTGTACGAACGGATGCGGATGCGGCGATTGCCTCGCCGGCATCGTCGGAAGCGCCGATGATCGAAATTCGCGGGCTGTCCAAGCAGTTCGGCGGCTTTCACGCGCTGAAGTCAATCGACCTGGTCATTCCGCGCGGCACGGTGTTCGGCTTCGTCGGCCCGAACGGCGCCGGCAAGTCCACGACGATGTCGATTTTGGCTACGCTGCTCGCGCCTACATCGGGCACGGCCAAGGTAGGCGGCTACGACGTCACCGAGCACCCGAAGGAGGTGCGGAAGCTGATCGGCTATATGCCCGATTTCTTCGGCGTATACGATCAGTTCAAGGCGACGGAATACCTGCATTTCTACGGCGCCAGCTACGGCATTCCGAAGGCGGAGAGGGAACGGCTGATTCCGCAGCTTCTCGAGCTGGTCAATCTGTCCGACAAGAAGGACGCTTATGTCGATACGCTTTCGCGCGGCATGAAACAGCGTCTGTGTCTTGCCCGCTGCCTCGTGCACGATCCGGAGCTGCTCATTCTCGACGAGCCCGCGTCAGGCCTCGACCCGCGCGCCCGGATCGAGATGCGCGAAATTCTGAAGGAACTGAAGTCGATGGGCAAAACGATCATCATCTCCTCCCATATCCTGCCGGAGCTGGCGGAGATGGTGGATGAGATCGGCGTTATCGAGCAGGGGAGCATGGTTGCGAAGGGGAATGTGCAGGACATCCAAAACCGGCTGCGCGTGAAGCGGATTCTTCAGATCCGGCTGGCGGGCGGCGAGGAGGAAGCGGAGGCGTTCCTGCGCGACCGGCCGTTCGTGAGCCGGGTCATGCGCGACGAGCGCGGCGTTCATGTCCACTTCGGCGGCCAGAACGAGGAGCAGTCGGAGCTGCTGCACAGCTTGATCGAACGGGGATTTCGGATGATTTCGTTCAGCGAGGCGCAGACGAATCTGGAGGACGTGTTTCTTGAAATTACGAGAGGAGGCGGGGACGGCGAATGAACGAAACGACCGGTTTTGCGGACAAATGGCGGTCGAAGCTGATCAATCCGGTGCTCGGCAAGGAATTCACGCTGAGGATGCGCACCCCACGTTCGATGTGGGCGCTGTTTTTTTACCTGCTTGCGATCGGCCTCCTCGCCCTGGGTTTTCTCTATGTCACGCGGATGTCCGGCAGCAGCGCGAACGCGTTCAATCCGGAAGAGAGCCGGATGATGTTTATATTTATCAGCTTCGTGCAGCTCGGGCTGATCGCCTTCATGGCGCCCGGCCTGACGGCCGGCGTCATCAGCGGCGAGCGCGAGAAGCAGACGCTGAACCTGCTGCTGACGACACAGCAGAGCTCAGCCGGCATCGTGATCAGCAAGCTCGTGTCGTCGCTTAGCTTCATGGTGCTGATTACGCTCGCGACGATGCCCGTATACAGCATCGTGTTTCTGTTCGGCGGCATCTCCCCGGGACAGGTCGGCATGGTGTTCCTGTTCTACATGTTTACGATGCTGGCGCTAGGCTCGTTCGGCATCCTGTTCTCGACGCTGTTCAAGCGGACGATGCTCGCGGTCATCGTAACGTACGGCATTACGCTGTTCCTGTTTGGCGGAACCGCGTTTCTGTATCTGGTCCTCTCGGAAACGATGCAGCAAATGACGCGGAGCGGGAGCGGCGCGGCCGGCGGCGGTTACGGATGGATCGGCCATCTGCTCGCGATGAATCCGGCAGCGGCGCTGTACAGCATTTTCGATCCGGACATTACGCGGTCGGCGTTTCGGATGCGTTGGAACGGCAGCGGCACGCCGGGCCGGCAGCCGGCGCTCCAGCTGTGGCAGGAATTCCTCATCATCTATTCCGTGTTGATCATAGCCGCGGTGCTGACGGCCATTCGCTACATACGGCCTCGGTTGAAGAAAAAAGGCAAGAAGGGTTGACAGCGCCCGGGAAAGCGGGAGCAAGGAGGGACGGGAATGGGCCGCGCAGCGAATGAGGATCGGTCGACGGAAGGCGCAAAGCGGATAGCCGAATGGAAGAAGCTTTTGAAGCCGGTGCGGCGCCGGCTGCTGGTTCTTCGTACCGTTCGCCGGATCGCCTACGGGCTGTTATCCGGCGCCGGCGCGGCGGTGCTGCTGCTGACGGCAGCCCGGCTGTGGCCCGTCGCGAACGTTCGTTGGTACGCCGCCGCTCTGATCGGGGCCGGCTTGCTGGCCGGCGCTTCGGCGGGTGTGCGGCGCGGCGTAACGGCCCGAGAGGCGGCTATGGTGATGGACCGTGACGGCACGGACGACGCGGTCGGAACCGCTCTCGGCCTGCTGCACGATGATAACGCGGTGGCGCGCTTGCAGCGGCAGGATGCTGCGGCTCTGGCGGAGCGTTACGTCGCGCGGCTGGCGGAGCATATTCCTTGGCCGGGCTGGAGGAACGTCCGGAGCTTTGCCGGCGGAACGGCGCTGCTCGGCGCCGCGCTCGCCGTCCTGCTGCTCCTCCCGAATCCGCTGGACGATGTGCTCGCGGATCGCGCGGCGGCCAAGCGGGAGACCGTGAAGCTGGACGAGGCGGCCCGTGAAGCGGAAGCGAAGTTGAAGGAAAACGGTCTTGACAACGAGCAGGCCGAGGCGCTGAGCGAGTCGTTGGACCGGCTGCGCGAACGGCTGGGTAAGCTTGACGATCCTTCCGGGACGCTGGATCGGATCGAAGAGGCGATGCGGGAGATGGACCGGCTCGCCGCCGAGCTTGCCGAACGGGAGAAGGCGGTCAAAAATTGGGCGCGGGAGGTTCAGCGGCCCGAGTTGCTCCGCAAGCTCGGGGAGGCGCTCGAAAGCGGCGACCGGGAAGGGCTGCGCGGCGCCATGGATGAGCTGCGCGACGAGGTGCGGAAGCTGACGCCGGAGCAAAAGCAGGCATTGGCCGAGCAGCTGCGCGAGCTGGCGCAAAGCGCGCCGAGCAGCGGCGAAGAAGGTTCGGAGAAGCCGCTGGAGCAGTCGCTCGAGCAAGCCGCCGGCCAGGTGGAGCAAGGTGATGGCGCGAATGACGCGCTCGCCGGATTGGAGCGGGCGCTGGACGCCGAGCTGACCGCCGACGAGCTGGAGAAGCTTGCCCGCCGGATGGCGGGTCAGCTCGGCCAAAGCGGCGACGCGCTGGCGGCGAGGCTCGGCGCGGAAGCGGGAGCCGGTGGTGCGGCTGCCGCATGGAACGGCAGCGCGAACGGCGCAAGCGGCGAAGGAGGCGCGGCCGGCCAGGCCGGCGGTGAAGCGGGCGGCGCTTCGGAAGGCGGTGACGGCGCAGGAGACGCGGGCGCGGAAGGTTCGTCTGGCTCCGGGCAGGGCTCGGGTGCCGGTACCGGCAGCGGGCAAGGTGCGGGCAGCGGCCCAGGCCCGGGGGGCGGTGAAGGCGCAGGCAGCGGCTCGGGCGGAGGCAGCGAGGGAAGCGGCGGAAACAGCGTTGGTTCAGGGAGCGGAACGGGCGGAGGCGGAGCCGGCTTCGGTCAAGGCGGCCGCACGCTCGTCACGACGCCGAGATCGCTGGCCGGAAGCGGAAATATACAGAAAGACGGCGGGCCCGCAAGCGGAGGGGAAATTTCAAACGACGGCACGGCACCCGCTGTTGACGGCGGCGCGCAATCGTACGAAGCCGTTTTTTCCGAGTATGAGGCACAGGCCCGCCAGTCGTTGAACAGGAGCCCGCTGCCGCAGTCGATGCAGGAGCGGGTAAGAAATTATTTTGAGGAAATCCAGCCTAATCGGTAGAGCTTCGGGAGGACGTTATGATCGAATCGAAAGCGCAGGTGGAAGAAGCCGTCGGACGTTACGAAACGATCCGGCGGGAAATCGGGCAGGTCATCGTCGGCCAGCAGGAGACGGTGGACCAGCTGCTCTGGTGCATCATCGCAGGCGGGCATGCGCTGCTTGAGGGCATCCCGGGCTTGGGCAAAACGTTGCTGGTCCGCACGGTCGCCGACACGCTGGATCTGTCGTTTTCCCGGATCCAGTTCACGCCGGATTTAATGCCGGCCGATATTACCGGCACGCAGCTCGTCGAGTTCGGCCTCCAGGGGCAAACCTCTTACCGTTTTCAGCGGGGACCGGTGTTCGGCAACCTTGTACTGGCCGACGAAATCAACCGCGCGACGCCGAAGACGCAGAGCGCGCTGCTCGAAGCGATGCAGGAGAAAACGGTGACGGTCGGCGGCGAGACGCACGCGCTGCCGCAGCCTTTTTTCGTATTGGCGACGCAAAATTCGGTTGAACAGGAAGGGACCTATCCGCTGCCGGAAGCGCAGCTCGACCGTTTCCTGCTGAAAATCGAGGTTTCGTATCCGAGCCGCGACGAGCTGAAGGAGATCGTGCGCCGGACGACCTCGCCGGTAGAGAGCAAGGCGTCGCGCGTTGCGGACGCCGGGACGCTGCTGACCTTGCAGCGCTTTGCGAAGGAAGTGCTCGTGTCCGACGAGGTGCTCGATCTCGCGGTGCAGACGCTGATGCTCACCCATCCCGAGGAGCCGGGCGCGCCCGAGCCGGTTGTCCGGTATGTCCGCTACGGCTCCGGACCGCGGGGCATTCAGTCGTTGATCGCAGTAGCCAAGGTAAAAGCGCTGCTGGCCGGCAAGCTGCACGTTTCCTGGCAGGATGTACGGTCCGTCGCGCTTCCGGTGCTGCGGCACCGACTGGTGCTCGGCTACGAAGGCCAGGCGGCCGGCATCCGGCCCGACGACATCGTCGGGGCGGTCGTGTCGGCGGTGGAGTCGGGCCGATGAGAGCCGACGAAGAGATTCGGGGGCGGAAGGCGGCCGATTGGCTGTTTCCCGATCCCGCGCTGCTGCGCAAGGTTGAGCGGATGACCGTTGCGGCGAAGAGCCGCGTGCGCGGCAAGATGCAGGGGAAAAGGCGGTCGCGCACGCTCGGCAGCTCGCTGGAATTTGCGGACTATCGGCCGTATGCGCCGGGCGACGACATCCGCAGGCTGGATTGGAACGTTTACGGCCGGACGGGACGGGCTTATGTGCGGCAGTTCTGGGATGAGCAAGAAATTACGGTCACGATGTATGTGGACGTATCCCGGTCGATGCGGTTAGCGGCAGGTGGCGGGGCTTCCGCGGGCTTTGGCGGCGTCGGTGCGGATGAAGCGGAAGCGCCGCTTGCTCCGGAGAGCAGCAAACTGGCCTATGCGCTGCGGCTGGCCGCCTGCGTCGGCTATGCTGGACTGGCGGGCGAGGACCGGGTTGGCGCGACCGGCTTTGCGGAAGGCATCGCGAGCAAGTTTGCCTCGTTAAGGGGCAGAGGCTCAGCCGGCCGGTTGTTTGCTTTTCTCGCGGAACTGGCGCGCTTCGACCCGAGCGGCGGCGGTTATTCGCATCCGGCCGCCGGCGGCTTGGACATGTCGAAGGCTTTGTCGCTGCCGGAGGCGCTGCCCCGCCGCTCCGGACAAACCTGGCTGTTTACGGACGGACTCTATGAAACCGGAATCGAGGAGACGCTTCAAGCCTTGCTGGCGGCCGGGCAGGATGTCGTATTCGTCCAGCTGCTCGGTCCGGAGGAGCTGCGTCCCGAGCTCGCCGGCGAGCTCAAGCTGATCGACTCCGAGACGGGCAGCGGCAAGGAGGTCGCAATCGCCGGCGGCGTGCTGCGCGCCTACCGGGCGGCGGTGGACGAGCACTGCGCGGGAATCAGGCGGATGTGCGCGAAGCGAGGCTTCGCCTATGTTTTTGCGGACACGTCGCGGCCGGTTGAAGAGACGGTCGTCCGCTCGCTGCTGGGGCAAGGCTTGCTTAAGGGGTAGAGGGCGGCGGCAGGCTCGGTGCATGTCTCCGCTTTGGACCGAGCAACGGTTCCCGCTTGAGCCGCAGATAGCAAGACAGACTCGAATAGGCATCGGAAGGAGGGCGGAGCATGGGATTTCAATCGGCCGTATCGGCATGGTACGCATTATCGCTGCCGTTGATCGCGCTCATGTATTTGCTGAAACGGACGTATGTCGATACCGAAATTTCCAGCGGCCTGCTATGGCGCCGGGTGCTGCGCGAGCAGGAGGCGAACCGCCCTTGGCAAAAGCTTCGCAGACAGCTGCTGCTGCTGATGCAGCTTCTCGCCGCCGCTCTCCTCGCCTTTGCGCTGATGCAGCCCTATGTGGAGGGAGCAGCGGCATCGTCGGCGCCGGCTGCCGCGGTGCTGGACGTTTCCGCAAGCATGGCGGGCGACGCGGCAATCGGCGGCGGAACCGCATGGGAGCAGGCCAAGGCCGCCTTCCGGCAGTGGCTGAACGAACAGCCGTCCGGCAAGCCCGTGACGCTGATCGCCGCAGGAGAAGAGCCGGATATCGTGCTGGCGGACGAAACGGATAAAAATACTCTGCTGGAGGCGGTGAATGAGCTCAAGCTTAATTACGGAAGCTCGGACGGTCCGGCGGCGCTGTCGCTAGCCGACGCCGTGCTGAAGAACGGGCGGGACGGCGAGATCGTCGTGTTTACCGACGGCCGTTGGCCCGGCGCCGAAGCGGCGTCTTTTCAGGCCGGCCACCCGGTGCGGATCGTGCCCGTTCAAACCGGACGGAGCAATGTGTCGGTCGCCGCTTTCGGCGTGAAGCCGTTATCGAACGGAACCGCTTACTCGGGCGTGGTGACGCTCATTCATTACGGAGCCGAGCCGGCGACCGGAACGTTGACCGTAACCGCCTATAAGGACGGCAGGGAATTCGGCCGACCGTTCAACAAGTCCGTCACGCTGCGTCCGGGCGAGCAGAGGAGCTATCCGGCGGACCGTTTGCCGGAAGCGGATTATTACCGGGCCGATATCGACATACCCGACGCGTATGCGGCGGACGACAAGGCCTACGCTTTTCCGGTTACGGACGGGGAACGCCGAGTGCTGCTGGTCGGCAAAGGCAACCTTTTCCTGGATAAAGCGCTGCAGTTGGCCGGCGTCCGGACCGTCCAGGCCGATCCCGAAAGCTTCAAGCCCACCGGCCGGGCGGAGGAAGAGATCGACTGGATCGTACTCGACGGCGTGAACGAGGAGGAATTGGACTCCCGCGAATGGAAACGTCTCCTGGCGAACAAGCCGCTGTGGCGGATCCGGTCGGCCGGTTCCCCGCCTTCCGGCGCCGTTGCGGCCGAGCCGAACGGCAGCGGGGCGAGCGTAAGGGATCATCCGGTCACCCGGTATTTGACATTTCAGGACTTGCATATTTCCCGTCTGGTGAAGGCGGATGCCGGGGCGCTCGGCGATCCCATCGTCACCTACGGAGGCGTTCCGGCGATCTATGCCGGCGCGGTGTCGGGCAAGCCCGGAATTGTTTTTGCTTTCGACCTGCATGATTCGGATTTACCGCTCAGGCCGGAATTTCCGATTCTGGTCGCGCAAGCGGCCGAGTGGATGAGCGGCGGCGCATCCGGGCATTTGGGCAGGCAAATTGCCGGAACCCGGTTCGACGTCCGCTTGCATACATCGGCTGCGGCTGCAGTCTGGGAGCCGGTGGAGGCGGGAACGGCGGGAGAAGGAGCGATCGCGGCGGATGTGACGGAGCGGGGCTTGTCGTCCGAACAAACCGCGCCCGCCGTCCCGGGATTGTACCGTTTTGTCGAAAAAGACGCCGGCGGCGCAGTATTGGGCGCACGGCTGCTGGCGGTGACGCCGGAACCGGGGGAAGGCGCCTGGAACAAGCCGCCTTTCACGCAAATCGGTTCGGCGGCGCCGAAAAACGGAGGCGGTTCGGCCGGCGGCGAAGGCGATGCAGACGGTGCCGGCGGTGAAGGGACTGCCGGCGGTGAAGCCGCGGCAGACAAGGCAGGCACCGGTTCCAGGCCGTCAAAGGGCGTGAACGGCAGCGGCGCAACGAATAGCGCATCCGCCGCATTGCCGGTCGATCGGCAATCGCTTATTCCATGGATTGCTTGTTTTCTTTTGCTGCTGCTGGCGGCCGAATGGGGGGTGTACCGGCGTGGGACTGCTGGTTGAACGCCCCTGGGCGCTGCTCCTGCTCCTGCCTTGCGCCATATTCGTGTGGCGGATCGCGGCGTCCACGCTGCGCTTGACGGGAGGGCGCAAGGCGGCGGCCGTCACCGTAAGAGCCGTCATTCTGCTGCTGCTCGTTTCAATTGCCGCAGGCGTCATGCCGTACATGGAGCACAGCCGCCGGGACACCGTTTTTGTCGCGGACCGCTCCGCAAGCTTGAATGCCGACGAACGGCTCGCCGACTGGTTAAACCGGGCGATTGGCTCCAAGGAGGAAAATGACCGGGCGGCGGTCGTTTCGTTCGGATTGAACGCCGTCGTCGAACGTTCGCTGTCCGGAACGGCCGAGAGCGGCGTATCGCTGCGGGCCGGCGTCAACGATTCATTCAGCAACGCCGCGGGCGGGCTGCAGCTCGGCTCCGGTTTGCTGGAGAACGGCGGGCGGGTCGTACTGCTGTCGGACGGCGAAGAAAACGTCGGCGATTTGCTCCGTCAAGGACGACGCCTCAAGGAACGGGGCATTGCGGTCGATGTGGTGCCGATGCCCCGCGCCGAGCGGCCCGATGCCGCAATCGAATCGCTTGACGTGCCCGCCGCCCTGAAGCAGGGCGAACGGTTTACGTTCGAGCTGACCGTTGCAAGCACATTCGCCGGCGAGGCGGAGCTGCGGTTATACGAGGACAATACGGAGAAGGCGCGGGAAGCGGTCGTGGTCGAGCGGGGGGAGAACCGGTTCGCGCTGCAAAGCGTGGCCGCGGCTCCCGGGTTTCACCGTTACCGGGCCGAGCTGTATGCGAACGGGGACGAGCGGAGCGAGAACAACACCGCGTATGCGTTCAGCCGGATCGACGGACCTCCGGCGGTGCTTGTTGTGGAAGGCAAGTCCGGATCGTCCGTGAATATCCGATCCGCGCTGGAGGCGTCCCTCATTCCGTATGATGTGCTGCAGCCGGAAAGGCTCCCGCTGGAGTTCGCCGACTACGCGCGTTATGACAGCATTATTTTGAATAACGTGCCTGCGATGCGGATCGCGGAAGCGCCGATGAACCATCTGGCGGCGGCTGTCCGCGATCTCGGAATCGGCCTGATGATGACAGGCGGGGAGGACAGCTACGGACTCGGCGGTTACTTCAATACGCCGGTCGAGCGGGCGCTTCCGGTATCGATGGCGCTTCAGGGCAAACGGCAAATTCCGTCGCTCGGACTCATTCTGGTCATCGACCGGTCGGGCAGCATGGAAGGCGGCAATTTGGAGCTCGTCAAGGAGGCGGCGCTGCGCACGGTCGAGCTGATGCGCGACAAGGACACGGTCGGCGTCGTCGCATTCGACGATGCGCCCTGGTGGGTGATGGAACCGGTCAAGCTCACGGAACGCGATTCGGTCATGAGTGCGATCCGGGGCATTCAATCCGGCGGAGGGACCGACATCTATCCTGCCGTCAACGCGGCGTTGACGCGGATGAAAAGCATCAAGGCCGAGCGCAAGCATATCATTTTGCTGACGGACGGCATGTCCGCGGGCAGCGGAGGCTATTCGGCGCTGACCGGCGATATGGTCGACAACCGGATCACGATGTCCTCCGTCGCGATCGGTGACGGCGCGGATACGGCTTTATTGGAAAGGCTGGCGAAGGAAGCGAAGGGCCGGTATTATTTTACGAACGATTCGAGCACGATCCCGGCCATATTCAGCCGCGAGGCGGTCATGATGTCGCGTACCTATATCGTTGAAAAGCGGTTCGTTCCGCAAATCGGAGCCGCCGGAGATTGGGCGCGCCGGCTCACGTCCGGCGTGCCGGCGGTCGACGCTTATGTCGCGACGTCCGCCAAAGCGACCGCCGAGACGGCGCTCGTAACGCCGATGGGCGATCCGCTTCTGGCCCGCTGGCAGTACGGTTCCGGCCGGACGGTGGCCTGGACGAGCGACGTGACGGGCCGATGGGCGAAGGATTGGACGGGATGGCCGGCTTTCCCGGACGTTTTTGCGGAATGGGTAAAATGGACGTTCCCGCAGTTCTCGAGCGAGCCTTATGAGATCGACGCCGCATTGAACGGCGGCGTTGCGGAGCTGACGATTCGCGAGGCGGGCGGCGGCGACGGCTTGACGGCGCCGAACCTGCGGGCGGCTGTGACGGATGACACGGGCAAGCGGACGGAGCTTGCGCCGGTGCCCAATGCGCCGGGGGATTACAGCGCTAGCATGACTGTTGCGGGGCCCGGCGTGTATATCGCGAATATCGGCGGCTCGGACGGAGGCGGATTGACCGAGGAGGCGGCAGCCGCTTCGGGCGGGACGACGGCCGGCTTCGTCATCCCTTATTCGCCGGAGTACCGGTTAACCGATGGCGGCGGCCGCGAGAAGCTGGAGCGGCTCGCCGCAGCGACCGGCGGCCGCGTGCTATCGCCGGAGCGGCCGGAAGAGGCGTTCGCCGGCAAGCCGGCGACGAGCCGGGAACGGGTTGATTCCACGCGGGCGCTGCTGATCGCGGCGCTGGTGGGGTGGCTGGTAGCTATTTGGCGCCCGCGCCGATAGATCACCTGGGGGCGG
>NZ_CAUPYC010000038.1:0-38670 GCF_963515335.1 uncultured Paenibacillus sp.
CGTCATACAACTAAGAAACTCCTTTTTTACTGTCTAGATTATATGTAGCATTATAGATTCCTATTTTGGCCTCCTTTCATCGATGCCGATTTTTTGATTAAAATAATGATTGACTCCGTACCATAGTACAGGGTGCATGATTAGAAATGAGGAGGGATTCAATGAAAGGTTTAACCATAAGCGAAGTGGCGAAAGGGTCCTATGTTAACATTGAAACCATTCGATACTATGAAAGGCGTGGATTGATTCCGCAACCTCCTCGAAACGATTCAGGCTACAGAATGTTTGCCGAGCAGACGATTCAGGACATTCAGTTTATCAAACGGGCTCAGGATTTAGGGTTTACTCTTGACGAGATTAAACATCTTCTGGCTGCGAACAACGGGGAGGAGGAGTTTCATTCGGAGGAAATGCACGACTTCGCATCAAGTAAAGCCAAAGAAATCGAAAAAAAGATATCCGATTAACCGAAATGAAATGGTTGTTGGAGCGGTTGGTGGAAAAATGTCCTGGTTCCGGAGTTCCGAAAGATCAGTGTCCGATCATGAAAAAATTATCCCAAGGAGCGAATTGACATGGCTAAAACCTTAGTCGAAGTATTTACCGCCGGCTGTACGGTATGTGAAGGCGCTGTCCGGCAAGTAAAGGACTTGGCTTGTTCTAATTGTGAAGTTGTGGTTTATGACTTGAATAAAAAATGCGACACAAACGAATGTGAAGACAAAGCTAAAGCATATGGTGTGAAATCCGTTCCGGCCGTTGCTATCAACGGCAAGTTGGTGGAGTGCTGCAGCAATAACGGAATAAATATACAGGCTTTAAAGGCGGCGGGATTGGGCAATAATTAAGCAAACCGCAAGGGTGAGTATCTCACCCTTGCTTTTGTTATCCAGCAAGTCGATGGGTATAATACCAAAAACGACAGGAGGATATCTTTTGAACCGGAGCATATCAAACAAAGAAATGACGATCTCCTATATTATGGCCATTACATTAATTATGGTGATGGTTACGTCGTCGCTTATATTAAAAGACCGTGAAATTATTTTGCCTGAAATTGCGGCAATGGCGATTGCCATGTGGGCATATCGGGAGCCGGGATGGATCAGACAACCATCAAAGATTTTTCTTGCTCCATCGATCACCGCTATACTCGGTTTTGCAGTAAACCAGTTAACTATAGGATATTTGGAAAAAGTCATCCTCACTCTGCTTCTTATCATGCTGTTTTTTCGATTGTTTAAGTCTAGCCTGGCTCCAGCCATTGCAACAGGATTGCTGCCGCTGGTGATGAACGCCAACGAATGGACGTTTATCATATCGGTTATTGTTTTTACGTTGATTCTGATGCTTGGGGTTCTTTTATTTGGATTACATAGAGGTTTAGATCAAAAAGTCAAAACAGAGTACAAATATATGCTCGTGTTCTTGGTGCTCAATTTGTTGTGGATCGGTTTATGCTGGTTGTTTGGCTACCCTCGACTTGCGGTAATACCGCCAATTCTGGTTGTTGTATATGAGACTCTTCAGAAGCCCGTGTATAACGAAAAGATGGCTTTTAAGCAAGGGCTTGTATTGACGATATCAGCTACGGTGGGAACGCTGTTGTACTTTGCGATCGATTCGCGGATATTGGCAACGCTGTTAGACATGATCCTGATGATTGCTTTGTTGCGTCTTGTCGGCATCCGTATGCCGGCAGTTTTCGCTTTTCCATTGCTCCCTTTTGTGTTTCCTGAGGAAATTGTAAGCGTATTGCCATTAGGAACATTGGCCGCATCGATTTTCCTGTTTGGATCTGTATTGGCATACAAAAAGTTTGAGATGAAGCAACGCGGAAACGTAATGCAAGTGTGACAGAAGTAGTGCAAGGCGGCCGCTCGCATCGGCCGCCTTGTTCCAGATTGATTATTTTCCTCTTTTTGTGTAGAGCAGAAGGAATTTAAAGCAGATAACAGAGAATAGTGAATATGTCGAACCCTCTTGTTTGATACGATAGGGAAGAAGCTTCATGAGTGAACGAAAGGGGGCATTTCGCTTGAGAGAGAAAAAAATCAGGTGGGGTCTTATCCTATTGTTGTCAACAATCGGTCTGTTGGCCGGGTGCGCCGAAAAGAACGCTGGTCCGCTATCACCTGACGAAACGGATACAGGCAAGCCCGTGACAGAAAAGACAACGCTCACGTTCTGGCGAAATTCAGGGAACAATGCTGAAAACTCAGCCTACGATCAATTAGTCGCACGGTTTATGGAGGAAAACCCCGACATCACAATCGAGATGAGCCCGATTCCGTACTCCGACTATGATACCAAGCTGCGAACCTCCATCGCTTCCGGGCAGCCTCCGGATATTATGAGTATTGATGCGCCGAACATGGCCTCTTACGCCGAAGCCGGAGCACTGCTGCCGCTGACCGATTATTTTAATTCGGACGGCCACATTGAGGATATTCCGCCATCGACCCTGTCTGCCTATACCTATAAGGACGATATTTATATGGCGCCGTTAATCGAGTCGTCGATCGCGCTCTTCTACAATAAAAAGATGTTTGAGGCCAAAGGTATTCCGTATCCTTCCAAAAACCCGGAAGAACCGATCACATGGAGTCAAGTGTTGGATGCCGCGCGAGAACTGACCGAACCGGATAAGGGCATTTATGGGATCGATCCGGCACAGGGATTCCAGAATGCCGGAGCGACCGCTTATTTTAAATATCCGATTATCTGGCAATTCGGCGGCGAAGTGATGAGTCCTGACGGCACGACAGCAAAAGGATACCTGGATTCGGCGGAAACGAAAAAAGCGATTCGGTTCTATTCGGATCTGTATAACGCGCATAAAGTTTCAGCATTGGAATATCCGCCCGATCCTTTTCCGAGCGGCAAGCTGGCCATGACAATCGACGGTTCCTGGTCGCTGTCCCACTATGCCGCCAACTTCCCCGAGTTCAAGCTGGGAGAAGATTATGATGTAGCCCCTTTGCCGAAAGAAACGAAGCAGGCCGTAGCGAACGGGAGCTGGGCGCTCGCCATATCGTCCGAGAGCAGCAATGCGGAGGCTGCGTGGAAATTTGTAAATTTCGTAACGGGATACGAGGGGCAGAAAATGTATGTTTCCATGACGAAAGATATTCCGGTACGCTACTCCGTAGCCAAGGAAATCGGTGAGTTGAATGAATATCCGATGAACATCTTTGTCATTCAGAATCAGCGCTTCGGTCGGTCACGTCCGGTTACACCGATATTCCCGCAGATGTCCGAGGCGGTAAACAAAGTGTTTGAGGAAGTTACGATCGGCAAGCGCGGTATCGATGAGTCTGTGGCTGAAGCGATCAAGAAAATCGATGCAGCTTACTCGCTTTTGGAAGCCCAGAAATAGTTATAAGTATTTAGGAAGCAAGATTCTTCAGGGGGATTGTATGTTCTACTCGCTGCGCAGCAGATTGATGATGGTATTCTCCATATTGCTGATCGTACCGTTCACTACAGTCATCTTTATATTAAGCCGGGAGTCCTCCGAATTGATCCGGTCTTCGATCGAGACCTCGACTTCACAGACGATCGACCAATTCGCATCCCATGTCGTCACCTTGCTGACGCAGGTGGAAGATATCGGCACACAGGTCATGAGCAATCGGATAACCCAGGAATGGGCTGCCCTGCAGCTAAATCCGGAGAGCCCGGTTGAAGAGCGCGTCCTTGCCAAGCAAAAGCTCCGGGAGTATTTCTCGTCTTACGCGATCAATAACTCGAACGGCATAACCCTCAGCGCCTTCACCGATTCTACGGGCGGCTTGTGGACGCAGGACAAAGACTACATTCTGACCGAGTGGTATTCGCAATATCGGCAGTACGAGCGAAGGTGGACGAATGCGCACAAAGACAAGGATCAAGCCGATCAAATTTTAACCGGCCGGGATGTAAACAGCTTTCTCTTGCCCTTGGTGCATCTTCAGTCGCTTCGGGAGATCGGTTTCGTCAAAATCAATTATCCGACCGATGTATTGCGGGACGCGATCGAAAAGATCGGTTTCGGTAAAACCGGGAAGGTTTATCTGCTCACCCAGGATGGGACGAGCGTTCTGGGACAGGATCTCGCCGACAACCGGGACGTTCTGCGCAACGGATTAAGCCAATTGGAGCAGCGGTTCGAAGGCAAAACCAGCGGTATTTTCCCGATTGAGCAGAACGATGTCGCCTATCTGTTATTTTTCCGCAGGCTGCCTGTGCAGGATTGGATCATTGTGGGCGAAGTTCCCGAAAAGGAGTTGTACCAGCAAATCAGCGACACCACGCGCATGCTGCTGCTGCTCAGCGTACTTCTCCTGGTCGCCGTTATTGTTGTCGCTTTCTTGCTTTCCTTCGGTATTACAAAGCCGCTGAGCGCAATGGCCAGGGCCATGAAGCATGTCGAACGCGGGGAGTTCGGGCGAGCGAGGCAGAAGATGCCGGAAGCAAGGGCGGGTCACAGCGAGATCGGCTACGTGACACGGACGTTTGAAAATATGACGGAGCGTCTGCGCTATTTGATCGAAACGGAGTTTGAGACCAATTTGCGCCGCAAAAATGCGGAATACAAGGCGCTTCTGCTTCAGATCAACCCCCATTTCTATTACAACACGCTCGAGATCATCGGCGGACTCGCGGCGGCGAAGCGGGAGGAGCTCGTTATGGACGCCACCGAGGCACTGGGTAAAATGATGCGGTACTCCCTGAATCTGGACAGCGACATCGTTATGGTCAAAGAAGAATTGGATTATATACGGGATTATTTGTTTATCCTCCAGTTGAGGTACGAGGATCATCTGCATGTTGCCATCGAAGAAGACCCGGCGGCCGGTGAATGGATGATCGCCAAGTTCATTTTGCAGCCGCTTATCGAGAATGCGGTCAAGTACAGTCTGGAGAAGGAAGGCAAAGCCTGCATATCGTTAGAGACGCGGGTTGTCCAGGACCGGTTGTCGCTGGCCGTAACGGATAACGGCATCGGCATGCCGCCGGAGCTGGTCGACAGCCTTTTGGCAGAAGTGGGCTCCGGTGAATCGATCCGCATCCTGGATAGCAGCGGACACAGCATCGGCTTGCGGAATGTGCTGGCCCGTTGCCGGCTGTTTTACGGCGAGCAGTTCACGCTGCAATTGGAATCCGAACTAGGCCAAGGTACGGCCATCACGTTGCAACTGCCCTTGGTAAGGAGCTGAGCTGATGTTCAGAGTATTGCTGGTCGACGACGAAGCGGGTGTGCGAAACAGTATAAAGGCCAAAATCAATTGGGAGGCGGCAGGCTTCCAAATCGAATACGAGGCGTCCAACGGAGAGGAGGCGCTCCGCATCCTGAACGGCCAACCGCTGCCGGACCTGGTTATGACCGATATCCGCATGCCGCAGATGGATGGGATTAACCTCATTAAAGCCTGCAAGGAAAGGTATCCTCTGATCCGAACCGTTGTCCTGTCCGGATATTCCGATTTCGAATATACCAAAGCGGCAATCCAGCTGGGTGTGAAGGATTACTTATTGAAGCCGGTCGTGCGCAGCGAGTTGTCTGATCTGTTGTCCAAGCTGGCGCTTGAGCTGGAGGAAGACCGGCATCAACAGCAGCGCAAGCAGATGGACCGGATTCAGAGCCGGCAGCAGCTGCAGATTCTTCAGGAGCAGTTGCTGCTGCAGCTGGTCAACAACGAAATGTTTAGCCTGGCCGCGGTGAAAGAGAGAATGTATCAGCTCCAGCTGTCATCGCTGGCGGCAGACAATCTCTATATGCAGTTTGTGACCATGGAGATGCGTGTTCCGCAAGGGCGGCTCGGTGAGTGGCATGACCGGAAAGATTTGCTTCAATTGTCCTTTCAGATGATGGGGAGGGAGTTGGCGGAGAAAGAGGGCCGGATCTTTCCGTTTCAAGACGTGAGCCAGCCCGCGATGCTGCATTTTCTCTTTTTGCTTGACGACACCAGGGCGTTTGATGATTTTACAGCCAGGTTCGTCCGGGAGTTAAAGCGTAAAATCAAGCAATATCTTCGGCTGGACAGCGTCGTCGGGATCGGGGAGCCTTTCCAAGGCTTGAACCGGATCAAGAACGGCTATGCTTCGAGCATGCTTTCCTGGAGCCAAAGTACGATTGAGGAGACCGCCGCCAACGGAGACAAACGAACATTGGAGCTGACGAACGCCTTCACACCGGAGTTGGAGCGCAAGTTGATGCTGGCCCTCGAGAATCTGGATATCCGGGCCTTTACCAGGCAGGTGCATGCTCTTTTCACCACGGATCGCGATACACCGATGATGTCCTTCACATTCATAACGTTCCGGATTATCCTGTTGTTCATCGCGATTGCCAAAAAGTTCGAGCTTGGAAATTCGCCGCTGCAAAAGCATCTGTTCAACTGCCAGATGACGGTGTGGGATCACCGTTCCCGGGAGCAGGTGCTGGAGCAGTTGGATGAATTGGCTCACTTGGTCATGGACGAAGTGAAGAAGACAAGATTTGCAGGGGGACAGACGCTGGTTGAAGCCATACGCAAGTATGTGGATGAAAACTATTCATATGAGTTGACGCTTTCATCGCTTGCCGAGATGTTTCATTTAAATGAAACCTATTTGTCCGGGTTGTTCAAACAGAACGCAGGCATTACCTTCAGCGACTACGTGACGAAGCTTCGCATGACGAAAGCCGAGCAGCTGCTGGGCGAGAGTGAATTGAAACTTACGGACATTGCGACATTGGTGGGGTATTCCAGCTCCAGTTATTTCAGCACATCCTTCAAGAAGTATTACGGGATGAGCCCGAAGGAATATCGGGAGCAGGTCATAAACAAAAAGTAATCTATTAACGTTGTCGAAGTCCCCGGGATCCCGGGGGCTTTTTTGGTGCGACCCGAACAAATTGAAACTGCACAACAGAGTAAAGTGAATTCTTTTCGATCCGAAAATCGGTACAATGACACATGACTAATACCGGAGTGGAGGTCCTTCGTTTCATGAAGCAATCGTTTTCACGTCGCGGATTTACGCTGGTTGCCGCTATTGCATTTGCAGTTCTGCTCATATCGGCAGCAGCCCTCAAGGAGCAGTGGCAGAAGAGGGAGATAAAATCGTTCGCGCTTCCCGCCGGTTTCAGCTATAATCCCAGGCCGGATTATTACACGGAGAAATTTCGCCCGCAATACCATCTGTCGCCGGAGACAGCGAATATGAGCGATCCGAACGGCATGGTGTACTTCGAAGGGGAATACCACCAGTTTTACCAGCGCAGCGGCCAGTGGGGGCATGCGGTCAGCAAGGATTTGGTACATTGGGAGCAGCTCCCGCTGGCGATTGCCAAGGATGAGCTTGGCGATATCTGGTCCGGAAGCGCGGTCGTCGACTGGCAAGATACGAGCGGCTTTTTTGGCGGCAAGCCGGGGCTCGTTGCGATCTTCACCCACTTCAAGAACGGTCTTCAGTCGCAAAGCATTGCCTACAGCTCGGATAAAGGGCGGACGTGGACGAAGTACGAAGGCAATCCGGTTATTCCGAATCCCGGCGTAAAGGATTTTCGGGATCCGAAGGTGTTCTGGTACGAGCCGACAGGCAAATGGGTCATGGTCGTTTCGGTGGATAAAAAGGTATGGTTCTATAATTCGCCGGACCTTAAGACATGGGAGTGGACCGGCGAGTTCGGTCCGGGGAACGGTTCACATGCCGCGGTTTGGGAAACTCCCGACTTGTTCGAGCTGCCGGTCGAAGGAATCTCGGAGAAGCGGTGGGTGCTGACGGTCAGTCTCGGGAACAACACACAGACCAAGGGTTCCAAAGCCCAATATTTCATCGGCTCCTTCGACGGCAAGACGTTCAAGAATGACAATCTGCCGGCCGTTAAGCTGTGGACCGACTATGGCAAGGACTTTTATGCCGCCATGTCCTACTCGGATATTCCGCAAGAGGATGGCCGTCGGATATGGCTGGGCTGGATGTCCAATTGGCGTTACCCGTTCGCCATGCCGACCGGCGTGTGGAAGGGGAATATGTCGCTTCCTCGCGAGCTTCGGCTGCGGGACATTCCGGGAGAAGGGCTCCGCATGATTCAAGAGCCGGTTGAAGAGTTGGCGATGCTGCGAGGCAAGCCCAGGAAGCTGAAGAAACAAACACTTGTACCGGGGGACAATCCGTTCGAGGCCTTAAAAGGCACTTCCTACGAGGCGGAGATGACGTTTGCGCCGAGCGGGCAGTCCGGCGCTTTCGGCATCAAGGTCAGAAAAGGAAGCGGGCAGGAGACGGTCATCAGCTATGATTCTGCAGCCCGAGAGCTCGTATTGGACCGTACGAAATCCGGCGAAAGCTCCTTTGAGCCGAACTTTGCGGAGCGGATGACTGCGCCTCTGAAAGTCAGGGACGGCAAAATCAGGCTGCGGATTTTTGTGGACGACTCGGCGGTGGAAGTGTTCGCGAACGACGGAGAAGCCGTCATGAGCGCGATTGTGTTTCCGGACCCGCTCAGCAACGGATTGGAGCTCTTTGCGGCTGGCGGCAAGGTTGCGCTGGACAAAGCGGTCTATTATCCGATGCGATCCGTATGGCGCGATGAGGATCCCGATGACACCAAACCGAAGCGCGTATTGGTGAGTGATAACATCCTGCAACTGACTGAAGGAGATGTCCGGAGCCTGACGGCCGCCGTTGTTCCGTACGGAGCGAAGCAGCAAGTGAAGTGGGTGTCCGGCGATGAGTCGGTCGTGGCGGTGCAACAGCGCGGGTACACGGCTGCCAAGGTAACGGGGATCAAAGAGGGGAAGGCGGAGCTGACGGTGACCAGTGAGGACGGAAGCGCGGTCAAGTCGATCAACGTATTTGTCGCCAAAGAGTAAACTCTGAACATATTGCATGTTTCCATCTGAAGAAAGTGAAATCAGTTTCTGAACGAATTTGTTATAACCATGATAAAAGCAACTCGGGGGTTAACTGTGAGGACGAAATCGAAGTGGATGATGGCCGCGGCACTCAGTCTCCTGTTTTTAATGATCCTGACTGTAATCACGGTGCTTGCCTTTAAGGAGCAAGAAAGCGTCGCGGCGGCGGATTATGAATACGCCGGCTCGTCCCGTCCCGCAGACGGGAATGTACTCCAAGCGGAGGATACCATTACTCCAAATACGACGGCTGTGCCGATAGGGGAATGGGAAGGCCGCCGGAATGTCATGCGCTGGGAAGAAGGCGATGTCATGGAATGGGATGTGAATATCGCCGAAGCATCCGCTTACGAGCTATCCGTCGGTTACTATCCGCTCGAAGGGAATGGGCAGGATATCGAATTCCAACTGTTGGTCGACGGCGAGCGGCTGACCGGGAACGGCGAGCCTTTTGAGCTCAACCGGGTCTGGCGCGATGAGAGCGGCGCACTGAAGCAGAGCCGCGGCAATGACCTGCGGCCCAAGCAAGTCGAACAGCCTATGTGGCTGGAAAGTAAAATCATTCAGCCGGGCGGCCAGGGCGGGCCGCTTCTAATGGAGCTTTCGCAAGGCAAACACCGTATCCGGATCGAGAACGTTCGCGAATCGGCAGTGGTCGACTACTTGCAATTGACTCCAGCCAAAAACCTTATTGATTATGAGGCTTACCGCGCGGAACAACAATCGAAAGCTGCAGCGTCCAAGGCTTCCAACGATCTTATGGTTTCCGTCCAAGCGGAACGGGCGTATCTGAAATCGTCTTCCGGACTGTTTCCAACGATGGACCGTACGAGCCCGCTCACCACTCCTTACGATCCGGTGAAGTTGCGGGTCAATACGATCGGAGGCAGCAACTGGGATACCCCGGGGCAATGGATCAGCTGGCAGCTCGAGGTGCCTGAGGACGGCTGGTACAAAATCGGATTCCGTTATCGTCAGAACGATGTCAAAGGTTCTTTCGTATCAAGAAAAATCTATATCGATGGACAGGTTCCCTTCAAGGAGTTGGGGAACGTCCGCTTCCCCTACGACCTGAATTGGGCGGTCAAAGAGCTGGGGGAAGAGACCGGAAAGCCGTATTACTTCTACTTAACGAAGGGTGCCCGCGAAATCAGGCTTGAGGTCACGCTGGGCGAGCTGGAACCTTCGCTCCGATCGGTGAAGGATCTGATTGCCGAGCTTCAGTCGATGTACCGGGAAATCGTGATGGTGACAAGCGCAAGACCGGATCCATACCGCGACTATGAGTTGGAGAAAGCCATTCCTGATCTGCTGCCGAGATTCGAAAGCTTGTCCGGCCGCATGCAGGAGGAAGCCAACCGGCTGGATTCCTTGACGGGAAGCAATAATCCGGGCTCGCGCTCGCTGATGCTGCTGGTTCGTCAGGTGAACAGTTTCATCGGCCGGCCGGATACGATTCCAAAGCGGCTCGACAGCTACAAAACGAATTTAACGGGTTTGGCCGACTGGATGCTCACGGTGAGCATCCAGCCGCTGGAGCTTGACTACCTGTACGCAGCATCGCCCGAACGCAAGCAGCCCACGGCCGAAGCGAGTTGGCTGCAGAAGGGCATACATGAACTGAGGGCTTTCGCGGGCTCCTTCTTCGAAAACTACAACTCTCTGGATGACAGCCCCGGGGAAGCGAAATCCGTTGAAGTCTGGACGGGACTGGGGAGGGACCAGGCCTATGTCGTGAAGCGGTTGATCGACGAATCGTTCACGCCCGAAACCGGCATTGAGGTCGAGTTCAATTTGGTGGAGAACGCCTTGGTTGTAGCGGTTATGGCAGGGGAGGGGCCGGATGTCAACCTGCTGACCAGCCGCGGCGACGCCATGAACCTGGCGATACGAGGCGCGTTGGCTCCGCTGGACGGCTTCGAAGGGTTCGGGCAACTGCCGGGACAATATATGCCGTCTGCCTTCACTCCTTATCAATACGAAGGCCGTACGTATGCGATACCGGAAGAGCAGGAATTCTTCATGATGTTTTACCGGGAAGATATTCTGAAGGAGCTGGGCGTCGAGCCGCCGCAGACCTGGGAAGAGCTGCTTGAGATTGCGCCGAAGCTGCAGATCCGCAATATGCAGATCGGGCTCCCGTACGAGAACCTGGATGCTTTTCAGCTGCTGAGCCGCGGCATGGGGACCCTGAATCTGTTCCCGTCCCTGCTGATGCAGAACGGCAGCGGGCTCTATAACAAGGAATTAAGCGAAACCCGTTTCGATGAGCCCTCGGCCTATCGGGCGTTCAAGCAATGGACCGATTTCTACATGCTTTACGACTATCCGCTCTACAAGGACGATTTCAACCGATTCCGCACCGGCGAGATGCCGATCGTCATATCCGGCTACAAGCTGTACAACAGGCTGGTCAAGGCGGCACCCGAGATTGCGGGCACATGGAAGATGGTCCCGATTCCAGGCGTCAGGCAAGCCGACGGAACGGTCAATCGTGCGACGGGGGCGACCGGAACGGCGGGCATTATACTGAAAAAAGCCGCCAACAAATCGGATGCGTGGACATTCCTGCAATGGTGGAACCAACCGGAGATTCAAAGCCGCTTCGCCAAGGAGCTGGAGAACGAATTGGGCGTGCTGGGCAGACGGATGCCGGCCAATCTGGAAGCCTTTGACTCGACCAATTGGAGCCGTTCGGAGCAAGCCGCGCTTTTGGCGCAATGGGGTCAAGTGAACGAAATTCCGGAGCTCCCGGGCGGGTACTACACGTCCCGCAATATCGACAACGCCTTCCGCAACGTCGTGTTCAATCTGGAGAATCCGCGCGAGAGTCTGTTCTACTGGAATAAACAAATCAACGAAGAGATCAAACGCAAACGGTATGAATTCGGGGTGGGTGATTGAGATGAGAACGGCAGCCTCCGCGCTAAAGAAACATCGTGAAAGTTATCTGTTAATGGCTCCGTACATGATCTTCTTTATCCTGTTCACCATTCTGCCTGTGATTTTATCGGTTGTCATGGGTTTCACTTATTACAATCTGATCGAACCGCCGAGGTTCATCGGCTGGTATAACTACATTCGGCTTTTCCTGGACGACGATATTTTCATCATTGCGCTCAAGAATACGATGCTGTTCGCGTTTATTACCGGCCCGATCAGCTACGCGCTCAGCTTTATTGTCGCCTGGATCATCCATGATTTATCCCGTACGCTGCGGTCCATCGCAACCGTTCTCTTCTATATCCCGACCATCATCGGGGTTTCCGTCTACCCCATGTGGAGGCTGATATTCAGCCCCGATGCCTATGGCTATCTGAACGGGACGCTGATGAAGTGGGGTTTTCTGCGGGAGCCGGTTGCGTGGCTGATCGACCAGAACCAGCTGCTGGTCATTCTGATCATCGTTCAACTGTGGATGAGTATGGGAATCAGCTTTCTGGCCTTCGTTGCCGGCTTGCAAACCATCGACGGAAGCTTGTATGAAGCGGGTGTGATGGACGGGATCAAAAACCGCTTTCAGGAGCTGTGGTACATCACGCTGCCTTCGATGATTCCGCAGCTGGTGTTCGGCGCCGTCATGCAGATCGTCATCTCGTTCAGCGTCGCCGATGTCTCCATCCAGCTGGCGGGATTCCCAAGCACCGAGTATGCGGGGGAAACGATGGTTACGCACATTATGGATTACGGCAGTATTCGCTATGAGATGGGCTACGCTTCTTCTCTGGCGGTCGTCCTGTTCGTCTTGATGGTTCTGACCAATCGGATCGTGACCAGGCTGTTGAATAAAGTAGGCATCTAATCGGGAAGGAGGGAGCGGCGTGTTTTCCTTGACAAAAAAGAAAGCCGGCATTCATTCGAGGCGTTCGATGACAGGCAACATCGTGGTGTTCGGCTTTGTTGCCCTTCTCGGTCTGTTCTCCGCGCTGCCGTTCATCTTTGCCATTATTACATCGCTTAAGCCGATTGATGAGCTGTTGCAATTTCCGCCGCGCTTTACCGTCATCAGGCCAACGTTGGCCAATTACAGCGATTTGTTTCTGCTGGCATCGAATATGTGGGTACCGTTGTTTCGCTATATTTTCAATACGGCGATTGTGGCCGTGCTCGGCACCTTGTTCCATGTGGTATTCGCTTCCATGGCGGCATACCCGCTTGCCAAGCACCGGTTCCCGGGCAGGAACATGATTTTCTCGATTATTGTGATGGCTCTGATGTTTGTTCCGCAGGTGACCTTCATTCCGCAGTTCGTCCTGCTGTCGAAGCTCAATCTTGTGGATTCCTATGCCGCTCTGGTGCTTCCCTGGATCGGGGCGTCGCTGGGTCTGTTCTTGATGAAGCAGTTTATCGAGCAGATTCCCGATGCGATTCTGGAAGCGGCGAGGATCGACGGGGCAAGCGAGTTTGCATCCTTTTTCCGGATCGTATGGCCCAATACGCTGCCGGCCATTCTGACCGTCGTTATTTTCCAATTCATCAATCTATGGAACTACTCGCCCAAGGAACTGGTTTACAGCGAATCGCTGAAGGTGTTCCGCATGGCCCTTGAGCAGATCGTGGCGGGCGACCCGATTGCCCGAATGGGCGCCGGAGCGGCCGCATCGGTCCTTCTGATGATACCGCCGATACTCGTATTTGTTGCGCTTCAGCGAAAAGTAGTGGAGACGATGACCTTCGCCGGCATCAAGTAACAGGAGGAGCCATGAAAATCAAGAGCATAATTGCCGCGGTTATTCTGCTTCCGCTGCTTTCGATCGGTTCCTCCACGGTCTACGCGGAGGCGCCCTATCAGGCCTATGTGTATAACGAGTGGGATCAATCAAAGGCATCGCCGAACAGCTTCATTCCCGACAGAACATACACAGGACTGGACGCGGGAGTTGATCATTTCAACGAGCCTCAGGACCTGTTTGTCGATCGGGATGACGCAATCTATGTGGCCGACACCGGCAATAACCGGATCGTCAAACTGAATGCCCGCTTCCAGGCGACCGGGATTATCGACAAGCTGGAATGGAACGGCAAGGAAACGGTTTTATCAGGCCCGACCGGGCTTTACAAATCAGAAGATGGAACGATGTACATCGCGGATAAAGGCAATGGGCGCGTGCTGCGGGTCAATGCCGCGGGCCGGGTGGAGTTCGTGCTCGAGAAACCGGAACATCCGCTAATCCCGAAAGACTTCGTGTTCAAGCCGGCCAAGGTCGCGGCGGATGCAGCCGGAAGAATGTATGTATTATCGGAGGGGCAGTTCTTCGGACTGATGCAATTCGATCGGGACGGCTCGTTTCTCGGTTACTTCGGCAGCAATAAAGTGGAGGTTACGCCCACGGTCGTACTTGAAACGTTCTGGAAGAGCGTGCTTTCCAAGGAGCAGCGTGAGGGAATGGTCAAGCTGCTGCCGATCGAATACTCCAATCTGGATACCGGCTTGGACGGTTTCGTCTATACGACGACGATCGTCTCGCAGAACTCCAGACAGGAAATCAAGAAGCTTAATCCGCTCGGCAATAACGTGCTGACGGGCCAGAACGGAGCGAACGATTACGGAGATAAGGAAATTCCGCTGGTCAAGGCGGTGAAGCAGGATACGTCGCTCGTCGACGTTGCGATTGATCGGGACGGCTTTATCGCGGGATTGGATCGAACAAGAGGACGGGTGTTTGAGTACGACCAGGAAGGCAACCCGGTTGCGGTATTCGGGGCGCTGGGCAACCAGGCGGGAACCTTCCTGCAGCCGGCGTCCGTAGCCTACTGGAACGATTCCGTGCTCGTGTTGGATGCGGGCAAGCGCAATATTACCCGCTTTGTCCGGACGGAGTACGGCGAACTGGTGCGGCAGGCGACTGTTCTGTATAACCAGGGGTTATACGAGGAGGCGGCCGCGAAGTGGGAAATCGTCTCCAAACGAAACGTCCACAACAAGCTTGCCTATATCGGTATGGCGAAAGCGCTGGAAAAGCAGGAGAAGTATGACGAAGCGATGCGCTACTACAGATTGGGAAGCGACCGGTCGGGATATTCCGACTCCTATGCGTTCATCCGGATCGATGCGGTTCGAACCGCCTTGCCGCTTGTCATGACGCTCATCATCAGTCTGGTCGTTCTGTACTACGGATATAAAGTGTATCGGTTCATTCGGGTGACAAAAGAAGGGAGGAAAGTGCGTGACGCTTCACAATCCTTTTCGGGGCGGTATTAATCTGATCCAATGCCTGCTTCATCCCTTTAACAGTTTTTACGCGATCAAGGAAGAAGGAAAAGGTTCTCTGGCGCAAGCGGGGCTGATCGTGCTTGTCTTCTTCTTCGCGGCCGTTCTGAAGAGACAGAACACCGGATACGCGTTCAATTATAACGATCTCAGCGAACTGAATGTCTGGCTGATCGCGGCCAAGACGGTGCTCTTGTTCGCACTGTGGGTTGTCGGGAATTGGGCGGTCGCCACATGGATGGACGGGGAGGGAAAAGCGGTCCAGATCATCATCGTCAGCGCCTATGCCATCGTTCCATATGTGACGGCGGTCATTTTATCCACGTTGTTAAGCAATGTGCTGCTGGCGGAGGAGGGCGTGTTTCTGCAATACATGACCGTGGTCGCGACTCTGTGGAGCGGCATGCTGATGCTGATCGGCCTGCAAACGATACACGACTACGGTTTTGTGCGGAATCTTCAGTCTCTGGCACTCACGCTGGCCGCCATGGGGATCATCGTCTTCCTGGGCGTCCTGTTCTACACGTTGTTCCAGCAGGCCTACGTGTTCATCTATACCGTATACAATGAATTGCTTTTTCGCTTATAGCCCCATAGATCTGGAGAAAAGGAGGGACGCATCATGCGAGCACGATGGCTGGTTGCGGTGCTGACCGTTGCATCGCTCGCCATAACCGCTTTGGGCGCGGCGCAGCCCGAAACCGGCAGCGCGGAAGCCGGTACGGAGCAAAAGACAGCCGCCGGCAAGGGCTTGGCGCGCATTTCCGCGGGGGAGAGCGTACGCGCGGCAGAATCCGGGCTGCTGGCGTTGGATTTCAACCCCCGGACCGCGGAGGTTGCCGTGACGGACCTATCGTCCGGCACGGTCTGGTCGAGCAACCCGGTCGACAGGGCAGGGGATGGGATCGCAAAGGGAATCAAGAAGCAGGATCTCAACGCCCAGCTGCTGCTGGACTATGTGGATCCGCTAAACAAGCCTTTTCAGCTTAACAATTTCATCGGCAGTATTCAGGAGAAGGCCTTCACCTGGAAGCGAATCGAGGGCGGGGTCGAGGTGTTGTTCGAATTCCCGAAGGCGGGCTTCGCGATTCCCGTGGAATATCGCATCAAGGATGACGCGTTCACCGCGACGATTGTGGCGAACCGCATCGAGCAGCGCGATAAATTCCGTCTTGTAAATATTTATCTGATGCCGTTCTTCGGGGCCGGCAGTATTCGGGACGAAGGCTACCTGTTCGTGCCGGACGGAAGCGGAGCGCTGATTCGGTTCAACAATAACAAAAGCATCTACCGAAGCTACAACGAGCGGGTGTACGGCGGCGATGAGGCAATCGATAGGTCGGAGCGGAGCGGGGTGACGGAGGCTGTTCGCCTGCCGGTGTTCGGGCTCAAGCGGAATGACCGGGCGTTTCTTGCGGTCATCCATCAGGGCGCCTATCAGGCTGGAATCATCGCGGAGGGCAGCCGAAAAAGCAATCAGTATAATGCCGTTTCGAGCTATCTCAATATGACGGAGTTCGAATCGAACATTCTGATGCCTGGAAGTCTCAATGAAAAAACGGTGGTGCGCGCTTCCCAATCCGTTGCCGGAAACCGGCCTTTCGAGGTGAGATATTATTTTCTGAACGGTGAGAAAGCCGACTATGCGGGTATGGCGGAGCGCTATCGGGAGTATCTGATGGAGGAACAAGGCGTAACGCCCGTTGCAGCAAAGGCTGCTGACCGAATTCCCCTGATGATGGAATTTCTGGGCGGGGTTAAGAAGCGTGATACGTTCCTGGGAATTCCTTATGGAACGGTCGAGGCGTTGACCACCTTCAATGATTTGAGAACGGTTGCTGACCGGCTGATCGAAGCGGGAATGACAAACCTTGGCATCCGTTACCGGGGATGGATGAAGGGCGGCATGAAGGACAAGGTGCCTGCTTCATTGGATGCGGAGAGCAACCTGGGAGGAGACAAGGCATTCCGTTCCCTTATCGAGGATATGAGAGTGAAAGAGGTGGCCTTCTATCCTGAGATCGACCCGGTCAGCCTGTACAAGAACGGAAACGGCTTTATCAGGTTTTTCGACGCGGCCAGGAACATCAGCCGGGCACCGGCATTAAAGTACGAGTTCCTTATCAGCAACGGCACCAAAAACAAACAAGTAAAGCCATGGTATTTACTGAAACCGGAGTCGGTAAAGGAAGCGCTGGAGCAGTTCTCCGCTTCGGCCGAGAAACAAGGGTTGGAGCGGGTGGCCTTGCAAAGCATCGGCTCCATGGTGTATTCCGATTTTCGCCGCAACATGCTGTCCAAGAATGAAACCGGACAGCTGTGGGAGGAAGGACTGGAAACGACGGCATCCAGGATCGAAGGCATATCGTTCGATCAGCCTAACGCCTACACGTTCCCCAGCGCCGAAAACCTGACCGGCGTGCCGCTCTACTCGAGCCGGTTCGATAACCAGGACGAAGCCGTTCCTTTCTACAGTATCGCAGTCAGCGGACTGATCCCTGCCTACGGGGAGCCGATCAATCTGATGGGCGATACCCGTGCGTATATGCTGAAGCTGATCGAGACAGGGACTTTGCCGGCTTATCGTTTTATTGCGCGCGACAGCAGCCTGCTGATCGGAACGGATTTCGACGGCTTGTACAGCGGGGATTTCAACCTGTGGTTCGAGGATGTGGCGGATCAGTACAAGGAGCTGAATGAAGCGCTGGCGCCCGTCTTGGGCAAGGCGATTACGGATCACGAGAAGCTGGGGGAGGGTGTATATCAAACAACCTTCTCGGGCGGGAAATCCGTGTTGGTCAATTACACAGGGGAGACGGCAACGGTGGGTAACGAGCAGATCGGACCGTACGGCTACCGTGTCCGTTAAGGGGTGTTGCAAACAATGATCGGCAAACTTCGTTCGATGCCATACACGAAGAAAAAGCAATTGTACGGATTTATGTTCG
The DNA here is from genome assembly GCF_963515335.1 of uncultured Paenibacillus sp. Classification (NCBI taxonomy): domain Bacteria; kingdom Bacillati; phylum Bacillota; class Bacilli; order Caryophanales; family Paenibacillaceae; genus Paenibacillus; species uncultured Paenibacillus sp. The sequence goes on from NZ_CAUPYC010000038.1 coordinate 18,045, forward strand.
TGCTGCCGTGGGTGATCGGGTTTATCCTGTTCTTTGCGGGACCGCTGATCACGTCCTTCAAATACTCGTTTTATAATTTGGAGCTGACGCCTGATGGACTCAAGGGAAGCTTCGTAGGGTGGGAAAACTTCCAATACGCCATTTTCCGAGATCCGCAATTTATAAGGGAAGCCGTCAATTCCTTCGTGAACATGTTCTATAGCGTCCCCCTCATCCTGGTATACAGCCTGTTTGTGGCGGTGCTGCTGAAGAACAAATTCAGAGGCCGAGGGCTGATGCGCGCCGTCTCCTTCTTGCCGGTCATTATCGCCTCGGGCGTATTGATGCAAATCCTGAAGGAGGACGTGTTCTCTCAAGGCATGCGGGGCGGGGTTGAAAGTGTCTATTTGTTCGGCGGAGCCGGTATTAACCGTATGCTGACGGAACTCGGGATTGGACCGCAGTTAATTGAAGTGTTCAACAATGTCATTGCGCGCATCTTCGACCTCACATGGCGATCCGGCGTACAGGTGCTGCTGTTCCTGGCAGGCCTGCATGCGATATCGAGCGACCTGTATGAGGCTTCTGACGTGGAAGGCGCAAGGGCATGGGAGCAATTCTGGAAAATTACGCTGCCCATGCTCACGCCGATCATGCTGCTCAATATCGTCTACACGGTCATCGATACGTTCACGGATTACGGCAACGGTGTCATTCTCATGATTTACAACACGGCCTTCTCGCAAGTCCGGTTCGGATACAGCAGCGCGCTGGCTTGGCTGTATCTTCTGGGCATCGCGTTATTCCTCGGCGCTCTTTACGCGCTGATCAAGAAACGAATCGTCAATCTCCAGGATTAAACGAAAGCGGTGAACCACTTGAATGCGATGATCGCGAATAAATGGAACAAACGCACACGCAAGGCGGCCGTTTCCTTCATCCGCGCCGCTGTGCTGGCCGTCTTGGCGTATCAGCTGCTATATCCGCTGCTCTATATGCTGAGCATGGCGCTTAGGCGTCCGGAGGAAGCGATGGATCCGAGCGTCATCTGGATTCCCAAAAGCTTCACTTTATCGAACTTCACCGACACGCTCCGGGTGATGGATTTCTGGGACGCCTTTGCCAACAGCATGTACATCGGGATCGGCAGCGGGCTGCTTGACGTGTTTTCTTCTGCCTTCGTCGCCTATGGCTTTGCAAGGTTTCGCTTTCCGTTCGCAAAGGTATTGTTCTCACTCGTGCTGCTGACGCTGATGGTACCCGTACAAACGATCATTCTTCCCTTGTACGCAGATATGAAATATTTCGACGCCTTCGGTTTGATCGGAATGTTCTCTGCCATAGCCGGGGGGCCGGATTCCATCAGTCTGGTAGGCAATTACGCCGCCTTTTACCTCCCGTCACTGTTTGCGATGGGGTTGCGATCCGGATTGTATATCTTCATCTTTCGGCAGTTTTTCGCGGGCATGCCCAAAGAGCTGGAGGATGCGGCCTATGTGGACGGCTACGGTCCTTTCAAGACGTTCTTCTTCATTATGCTGCCGAACGCCAAGAACGCGATTATTACCGTCTTTCTCTTCTCGTTCGTCTGGCACTGGAATGAATACTATTTGTCCAACCTGCTGCTCGGCAATCTCAAGAAAAATTTCGCCATTGCGCTGTCTTCCCTCAGGGTGGATCTGGAATCGGTAGTCAATGTGCAAACGATCAGCGACCCGCTGGTTGTCGTCACGCGGATACAGGCAGGCGCGCTTCTGTCGATACTGCCTCTTGTGATTCTGTACCTGGTCACGCAGCGTTATTTCACGGACAGTGTGGAGAATGTCGGCATCAAGTAGCCTTGACAGGCGGATACGAGCGATTTTTTTCAATATGAAGGGAGGCGGTGCCGGCCGGGTGATGAGCGGCAGGTTGGAATCATTGCTTCAAGGTTGAGGGAGTCTTTCAATGCGTCGTTCAGGGAGTTATCCAACTACATTGAGGAGGAACAAGAGACAATGAAAAACAACAAACGATCCGTATTTGCGATTGCACTGGCCGCGTTCATGCTCATGGCATTGCTTGCGGGCTGCGGCGGCAATGGCGGAAACAACGGCAGCAACGCCGGAGCGGGAACGAACGCCGCGGGCAATAACGCTCCGGCGGGGGAAGACAAAGCGGGTGAAACGGCATCGACGGACGAGACGAAGCTCTCTGACGGCAACATCACCATTCTGTATCACACGTCAAAAGAGCAGTATGAAGAGAATAAAAAAGGCAATCCGAACGCCTACGATGCCGTTTGGGAAACGATTCCCCAATTCGAAGCTGCTTACGGAGGCAAAGTTACCGTCATCGCGGTGCCTTGGGGCGACCAAAAGCCTACGCTGATCTCCATGGTCAATGCCGGCGATCAAGTTGACGTTGCGCAGGCAAACGACCAGAACTTCCCGGTGTATCCGCTCAAGAAAATCGTGCAGCCGATCGACCCGTACATCGACCTGTCCGACTCGTTCTGGAACAGCGCCGTCACCAAAACCTTCACCTTCGGCGGGAAGTCGTATGCGGCCGGCACTTCGGCCGCTCCGATCGTCATTTATTATAATAAAACGCTGTTTGCGAACAATGGCGTGAAGACGCCGTCCGAGTACTATGCGGAAGGCAACTGGACATGGGATTCGTTCCGGGAGGTCGCGAAAGAGCTCACCGCGGATACGGACGGCGACGGCAAGAACGACCAGTTCGGCTTCGGCTGGTGGGATGCCGGCTATCCGCTGTATGTCGCTTCGAACGGCAAAACGATTATGTCCTTTAACGACGACGGCACCATCACGACCAATTACGAATCCGAGAACGTGAAGGAAGCGATGCAGTTTGCGCAAGACGCTCTTCTGAAAGACAAATTCATCGATGCGGAGAAAGAAGGCGACTACTTCATCGGTGAATTCAAGAACGGCAAGCTCGCCATGACCGCGGAATACGGAATGGCAGGCTTCAATGTATTCAAGAGCGACTATGAGATTGATTTCGTACCGGTTCCGACCGGCCCGAAAGGCACACCGGACGCAGGTCCGGGCGGATTGTCCGGATGGGCGATTCCGACGGCCTCGAAAAATCCGGAGGGTGCTGCCGCATTCATCAAGATGGTATCCGAGAATGAGATGAAGGCCGCTACCGAGAACAATGTCAAAAACTTCGGCCAAGAGAAGGTTGATCTGATGAACAAGCTGGCGGGCAGCATCCTGTTCACGCCGATCGGCGTCGAGAAGTACTGGGATGCGAACGGGGCTGCTATGACAGGCATCAAGGACGGCACGCCTGTAGGTACATTTGCAACGAACGCCAAGAACCTGCTTGAAGAAGGCATCAAGATTACCTTAACGCAATAACCACAGCGATTCGCCATTCCTGCGGCTCAGAATGGAAGGTCTGGAGCGATCCCGTTGTCGTGAAGGACCTTTCCTTTCAGCATCGGGGGAGAACTTGTCAAGGGGGGAATAAGGATGGTTGCGAAGTCTTATCAGGAACCGTATCGGCTTCAGTATCATTTGTCGGCTCCATCGGGACCGATGAGCGACCCGAACGGCATGGTCTATTTCGAGGGCGAGTATCATCAATGCTACCAATGCACGGGACGATGGGGGCATGCCGTAAGCCGCGATTTGCTGCATTGGGAGCATCTTCCCCTGGCGCTTGTCGGCGATGAGCTGGGCGATATATGGTCCGGAAGCGCGGTGGTGGATTGGCGCGATACGAGCGGCTTGTTTCATGGCCGGGCCGGATTGGTGGCTATTTTCACGCATTTCAAGCAAGGCCTGCAATCGCAAAGCATTGCTTATAGCATTGACAAGGGCCACACATGGATCAAATATGCGGGCAATCCGGTCATCCCGAATCCGGGGTTGAAGGATTTTCGCGATCCCAAGGTGCTCTGGCATCCGGAAACCGGCAGATGGGTCATGGTCGTGTCGGCGGATAAAAGGGTTCGTTTCTACAGCTCGCCCAATTTGATCGACTGGACGTTCGAGAGTGAATTCGGAGAAGGCCACGGTTCGCATGCCGCCGTATGGGAATGCCCGGATTTGTTTCCGCTTGCGGTAGACGGGAATGAGGATGTTGTGAAGTGGGTTCTGCATGTGAGCGTCGGTGACAATGAGGAGACGGACGGTTCGACGGCGCAGTATTTTATCGGCGAATTCGACGGAAGGCAGTTCGTAAACGATCGGCCGGGCGATGAAGTGCGCTGGACCGATTTCGGACAGGATTTCTACGCGGCGGTATCCTATTCGGATATTCCGGAAGAAGACGGCAGACGGATATGGCTTGGCTGGCTGTCGAATTGGAAGTATCCGTTCGGCGCGCCGACCGAGCCGTGGAAAGGGGCCATGTCGATTTCCAGAGCCCTTTCTCTCCGGACGGAGGGAGAGGCGGTCAGGCTGGTGCAGCAGCCGATCGGCGAATTGAAGCGGCTTCGCGGGGAATCTTCGTATCTGCGGGAGCTTCGGGTTGAGGATGGCGTGATCCGGTTGAATTTCACGGGTTCCTCTTATGAGTTGGAGGCGACCGTAGAGTGGGAGAAAATCGACGAGTTCGGCATTCGGTTCAGAACCTCGGATTCGGAAGCGACCGCTGCGGGCTATTGCGCTCGAACGAATGAGCTGTTCCTCGACCGTACGCGCTCCGGCTTCTCGGATATGCGGAACCGTTCGGGCAATCCGGCCCGTTTCGCGAAGCGGTTCAACGCGCCGAGATACCGGTCGGCGAACCGATTGAAACTGCATGCCTTCGTGGATGCCTCCAGCGTCGAGCTCTTTTTCGACGACGGCCTGCAGGTTTTCACCACGCTGATCTATCCCGATTCCGGCAGCGTCGGTTTGGAGCTGTTCGCTGCGGGAGGCAAGGCGGTCTTTACATGCTTGAGCATTCATAACATGAAATCCATTTGGAGGCCTGTTCATAATGACACACCAGGAACAAATCGATCGTGCGAACAAGGCGCTGACCGATCCGGCAACGGCAATCAAGGACGACCGATTTCGGCTGCACTACCACTTGATGCCACCGATCGGTTGGATGAATGATCCCAACGGCTTGATCCAATTCAAAGGCGACTACCATGTGTTCTATCAGCACTACCCGTTCGAACCGAGGCAGGGTCCGATGCACTGGGGCCATGCCAAAAGCGCGGACTTGGTCCATTGGGAGCACCTGCCGGTGGCTCTCGCTCCTTCCGAGCCTTATGAAATGGACGGAAGCGGAAGTGCGGGCGGTTGTTGGTCGGGCAGCGCGGTGGAAGAGAACGGGAAGCTGGCACTGATCTATACGGCTCATGTAGATGGCAATCATCCGGTCGAGGTGCAGTGTCTGGCCGTAAGCCGGGATGGCATCCGTTTCGAGAAGGAAACGGATAACCCGGTCATTGCCGGCCCGCCGCAGAACGAGGTGTTCGGTTTCAGGGATCCGAAAGTGTGGAAACACGGCGACACATGGTACCTGGTGATCGGGTGCGGGAAGGACGGCAAAGGAAAGGCGCTGTTGTATCAATCCGCCGATTTATGCGAGTGGCGCTGCATAGGGGCGGCGGCGGAAAGCGACGGTACAATGGGCGACATGTGGGAATGCCCGGATTTGTTTCCTTTGGGTGACGATGGGCGGCATGTGCTTATTATCTCCCCCATGAACCTGGGCGCCACAAAAACGATGTACGTGTCCGGCACATTTGACTATGAAACGGGAATACTGACGTCCGGTTACAAAGAACGGCTCGACTACGGATACGATTTTTATGCGCCGCAAACGTTGATCGATGACCAGGGCCGACGGATTCTGATTGCCTGGATGAACATCTGGGGCAGCTCGATGCCGGAGCGGGCGGATAATTGGCTGGGAGCGATGACGATTCCGCGTGAGCTGAAGCTGGAACAAGACGGAACCCTCCGGATGCTGCCGGTGTCCGAGTTGTCGAAGCTGCGCGGGACGCATCATTCCGTTGCCGATCGAACGATCGAAGCCGGTGTGGACCTGCGGCTTTCCGCTGTCCGCGGAGATGCGCTTGAAATCGTTGCCGAGTTCGACGTCAACGCATCCGACGCGGAATCGTTCGGCATTCGTCTTCGCGTATCGCCGGACGGGAACCAATATACCGAAATCGGCTACCGTACCGACGAACGCACGCTATTCGTCGACAGAACCAGGTCAGGGATTGGCGACGGGGGAGTCAGTGAGGTTGCCGTAACACCGAAGGAAGACGGGCGGCTGAAACTGCATCTGTTTCTCGACCGCTCTTCAGTCGAAATATTCGCTAACAACGGGGTCAAGACAATGACCAATCGCATTTATCCGGATCCGGACAGTCTCGGGGTGGTCCTGTTCTCATCAGGCGGGAACGCGCTGCTCGACGCCTTCGAGGCATGGGAACTGAAATCGATTTGGTGAACAATGAGAAGGCGAAGGCACAGCATGATGTGCCTTTTCTTTCCGCAAATTATTAAGCGCTTTCATAATGAAGGCGTATAGGAGGCCGGATTGGTATGTTATCGCGTATTTTAGAAAGAAGCTTTCGAAGATTAAAGGGTGCAGTGAGCCTCTTGTTCGTTTTTTCACTGATCACCATCGGCATTCCCGGGCAAGCGAAAGCCGCGGATGTTGCCCCATTCGTCCCGGTATCCGGCACATGGAGCGGAGATCCGGCTTCCGGTATTGCCGGGGACAGCGGAGCCGATACGAATGCATTCAACATGTCCACGACCACGGTGGGCACGAATTTCATCTATGAGGTGGATTTGAAAGTGGACGCCGGGACCCCTTACGGCACGGCGTCACTTGTTTTTCGGTCCAATGTAAACGGTTCCAACGGCTATGTGCTGAGCCTTGATCCCAATATGGATCGTCTGCGGTTATTCAATTACGGAAACGGCGCCGATGTCGGAACGCCCTACAGCACGACTTTGGAGCCGGGGGTCAGCTATCGGGTAAAGGTTCAAGCCGACGGCCCATATATTCGGGCTTACCTGAACGAGAACCTCGCCATTTCGACCAAGGATACCGTGTATGCGGAAGGCGTGATCGGACTCCATAGTTATAACGGCAAATCCTATTTCTCCAATATCGCGGTTTATGAGATGGAGACGAATTTGAGCGGTTGGACTATGTTTAACGGAACTTGGAAGACCGTGTCACAAGGATTAAATGCGGCATCGCCGCCGGAACAGAATGCCATTGCCGTATCCGAGATCGATGCGGTCAATTTCACCTATGAAGCTAATCTGACGATCATGGATCCGTATGCGGTAGGTTCCGTATTGTTTCGCTCCAATGCCGACGGTTCGCAAGCCTATGCGCTGCAGGTCGATCCGAATGCGGATCGGATAAGGCTGTATGACAGCCTGGGCGATCGTACGCTCGGTACGAGCGAGGTTGCGCTTGACACGCAAACGGTCTACCGTGTACGGATCATAGCAAAAGGTTCTGTTATCGAAGTGTTTCTTGCCGACGAACAAACGCCGAGGATAACGGCGAACGATGCAGCTTATTCGGGCGGACGGGCCGGACTGCAGGTATATAACGGCGGCGTTGTTTTTCAGAACGTATTCCTCCGCGAATTGGCTGAATCAGGCACCTTCTACAGTAACTTGGCCGATTGGACAGAGATCGGCGGTGTTTGGAGCGAACAGATCGATGGAATGAAAGGCGTGAGTTCAGGTGGAGAAAACGCATCGTATATCTCTGCGAGCACAGGGGAAGATTTCGTGCTGACCGCAGATTTGAAGGTGGATGCGGGATCGCCGGAAGGCCGTGCGGCCGTGCTTCTTCGTTCGAATTCGGCCGGAACGTCAGGTTATAAGGTCGTGCTGGAGCCTGCGTCCGATCAGGTGCGCTTGCTGAAGGCGGGCGACGGGGGTGAGCTGGGCATCATTAACATGAACGTAGAACCCGGGAAGAAGTATCATTTTGAGATTGCGGCGAAAGGCAATAGTATTCAGGTTATGGTAGACGGCAGCATGGCGCAGACCGTTTCCGTCACCGACGGGGAGGCAATCCAGGGTTTAACGGGGTTAAGCGTGCAGAACGGTACGGCTTTTTTCCAAAATGTGTACATCACCGCATGGGATGACTATTATAGTGAAACGTATCGGCCGAAGTATCATTTTACGCCGGCAAGAGGATATGCAAGCGATCCGAACGGCCTGGTCTATTATGAAGGCGAATATCACCTCTTTTATCAGGACGGCGGCAAATGGGCGCATGCGGTCAGTACGGATATGGTTAACTGGAAACAGTTGCCGATCGCGATTCCTTGGAATGAAATGGGACACGCGTGGTCAGGTTCGGCCGTGGCAGACCTGAATGATGTGTCAGGGTTGTTTAATGGCGAGAGCGGCTTGATCGCCTACTATACCTCGTTCAACCCGGCAAAGTGGAACGGCAATCAGAAGATCGGTGTCGCATTCAGCAAAGACAAGGGCAGAACATGGGAGTTCTATGACGGCAATCCGATTATCCCCAACATCGGCGGTGTCGATGGGGATTGGGATTTTCGCGATCCGAAGGTAGTGTGGGATGAGTCGCGCTCCCAATGGATCATGGTCGTCTCCGGCGGCGATCACATCCGATTCTTCACGTCGCAGGATTTGCTTAATTGGAGCCCTATTGAATCGTTCGGATACGGGGATTACTTGCACAACGCGGGCGTATGGGAGACTCCGGATTTCTTCCAGCTGCCTGTAGACGGCGATCCGAACCGGAAGAAATGGGTGCTTATGATCAGTACGGGGGCCAGGCCCGAAACGAACGGTTCCGATTCGGAATATTTCGTCGGTGAATTTGACGGCACAAGATTCATAAGCGATAATCCGGCCCCTATGGTACTCCGGAATGAAAAGGGAAGAGACATGTACGCGGCGACGACTTTTGCGGGTATGGAGGAAGACGGGCGACGGATCGAAATCGGTTGGATGTCCAATTGGAATTACCCGTTCAGCTTTCCTACGTACCCGTGGAAAGGGCAAATGTCCATTCCGAGAGAGTTGAAGCTGACGGACATTCCGGGCGAAGGGATCCGTCTTGTGCAGGAGCCCGTCACGGAGCTGAATGCGCTGCGCGGCCCGGCTGACTCCTGGAGCGATGTTGCGGTAACGCCTGACGGCACGAATCTATTAAAGGACATATTTGGTACGGCTTTCGAGATCGAAGCGGTGATCGAACTGCCGGAAACCGATCGCGCCACGGCATTCGGTTTTAAATTGCGCGCATTGGGCGACCAGCAGACGATTGTCGGGTATCGGGCTGACGAATCCAAGCTGTTTGTCGACCGTTCCGCGTCAGGGCGTATCGATTACACGGAAAACCTGATGCTGTACCAAGAGGCGAAATTGCAGCCTGAAGATAACCGGATCAAGCTGCGCATTTACGTGGACGAATCGTCCGTGGAGGTGTTCGGGAACGACGGCAAGGCTGTTTTCTCGAACATTATTCTTCCGGATTCCGCGCGTGACGGGATGAGCTTCTATTCCGAAGGCGGAAATGTGCGAGTCGTCTCGCTTAATGTGTATCCGCTCAAGAGTGTATGGAAGAATGAAACCTTCGAGGGCTCAACACCGGCTAAAGTCGTTATGGACCGCAGGGAACTTGAATTGGCGGCAGGGCAGACTCAAACCTTATACACGGCTGTTCTTCCAACCTCAGCGATGAACAAAAAATTGAACTGGAGCTCCAGCAACCCCGCGGTGGCTTCCGTTGTACGGCGCGATATGCGCAGCGCCGATATAACGGGTGCAGGCGTTGGAACAGCTGTGATCACAGCTGTTACAGAGGCAGGAGGGATTGCAGGCTCCGTAACCGTCGAGGTTGGGGAATTCAAGACGAATCTGTCCGGTTTCTCATCGTTCCCTCGTGCGCAATGGGTGACGACGAGCGACGGGATTGCAGGCGCCTTCGATAAGGACGCCAATTACATGTCCGATACCCGTGCGTCCAACTTTACTTACGAAGCGGATCTTAAGCTGGATGAAAAAGGCGGCGCCGGATCTTTAATCTTCCGGGCGAGCCCGGATGGCTTGAATGGCTATTATTTCAACGTCGATCCCAATTTGAAATTGCTTCGTTTGTTTTATAAAGACAACGGCTATTTTCAGGACAACCAGGTATTGGCCGCCGTTCCGACGAATGTGAAGGCCGGTCAAACGTATCATGCCAAAATCGTGGCGAACGGCACAAATATCAAGGTCTATTTCGACGGAAGCTCCGAACCGGTCATGGATGTCAACGACATCAGCTATTCCAGCGGGTATTTCGGGTTGAATGTGTTTGGAGGCAGGGCTTATTATCAGAACGTATATGCTGATGTTCCCGCATCGGAGGTTATATCGCAATACAGCATTGTGAGCGCTGGCGGACAAGTGTTGGCCGCTTCAGGCAAAATGAACGGTTCTCAAGTCAGAGTTGTTGATGACCTCGGAGCGGTGGAGCAACGGTGGTTCCTCGTTGCAAACGAGGACGGCTCTTACTCGGTGATTGGGGCCGGCAGCAATAAGGCGCTTGACGCATCGGGAAGTTCCGATGGGTCGGCCGTACAGATCTGGCGTAACTTCGGATTCGGCAATCAACGCTGGTACCTGGAGCCGGTTGACGACGGTACCGTTTCGCTGAAAGCCGTTAACAGCGGCAAAGCGTTGGAGGCGGTTGAGGGTGCGGCGGCAGTGATCAGAGAGTTTGATGGTTCCGCATTGCAACGATGGCGAATCATCAAGGAGACCGAGGTTCCTGTAGAGTCGATTGAAATATTCGGAGAAGGCGGGGAGACCGCGGTCACAGCGGGAAAGACCTTGCAGATGAAGGCATCCGTACAGCCGGAGACAGCGACCGATCCCTCCGTAACGTGGACTGTCGTGAACGTGGACGGTACTCCGACCGAACTTGCCGGCATTGGTCCCGAGGGCCTGCTGCGTGCTTATCAGGCGGGAACCGTGAAAGTGATGGCTGAGGGAAATGACGGATCCGGCATTGCAGAATCGACACAGATTCGGATCGTTCCTCCTCCGGTTGTGGAGCGTGGCGTCATTACGGTAGCGGCTATTCCCAAAGGAAATACCGCAATCGCGTGGATTGACGGAGCTATAATTGCGGAGGCGCTTTCAATCGTGAAGGACGGTAAGTTAGAGGTCAAGGTTACGGGAGCCGCAGAAGCAGAGGAGGTGAGGGTGCTGGTATCTGTTCCGTCTCTACAAGATAAGCCAGCCGGCGAAATAAAGTCAGTTAGGATAGAGACCGGTTTAGCGAATGCCTCTATTCCGATTGAGGATTTCAAGAACCAGGCGAAGGACGGCGGTCAGTGGATATTGACTGTCAAAAGAACGGACACAAACGAATATCCCGACGAGATTCGGAAGAAAATCGGCGAACGACCGGCTGTCATGATAAATTGGGCTTACAGCGAGAACGCCTTGCCTGAACGATCAACAAGACGTACACCTGTTGATATTGTCATTCCCGTTGGCCGTATAGAAGTTGAGCGATTGATTGTCTATCAATTGGATCAACAAGGAAAACTTATTGTCATTAATGGAGCCAAGTATAACCGGGGAGAAGGCGCCGTGACGTTCAAAGCCGGCGACTACGGTGTTTTTGCCTGGTCAGCTAAGGGGGCAGATTGAAACAACTTAGGCGTTCGGTATGAGGCAACGGCAGCGTTGGAGTTGGCGGCCGGCGACCTGCATGCCGACCGCCGGTTCGGCGAGCAATGGCCGGAAGTCACCGGGCAAGAGATCACGCTAGGGCTCGCCGCCAAAAACCTGCAGACGCATGAGTCTGCAGGTTTTCATGCTTATGCAACGGTTAGCGGGAGGCTCAGCGTGAAGATGCTGCCGCGGCCCGGTTCGCTGCTGACTTCGATGGTTCCGCCATGCGCTTCCGCGATCGCCTTGGAGATGGAGAGTCCCAAGCCGGCGCCGCCATGTTTGCGTGTACGGGATGCATCGCTTCTATAGAAGCGGTCGAACAGGTGGGGCACGTGCAGTTCTGCGATGCCCGGACCGTTATCCGTTACCGCTATGCAGCCCGAGCTCCCCTCCGACCGGAGCGTCACCGCAATGAATCCCCGCTCCGGGTCCGTGTGCTGCACAGCGTTGTGAAACAGGTTTAACACAACCTGTTTAATCTTATCGGGATCGTACATCCCTGCAAGTCCGGCCTTCAGGTCGAACCGGAGCGTTCGGTTTCCGGCCAGCATGCGAAGATGCGGCTCCATCTCGGAGATGACTTCATCCAGCCGTGTCTCTCGCGGCATGAGCCCGGGAGCGCGGTCGAGCTTGGCCAGCGTAAGCAGATCCTCCACCAATTTTTTAATGCGGGTGGATTCGCCGTGCATGCTGTTGAGCGCCGCATACAGCTGTTCCCGCTTGTCTGCGGCCCCGCGAAGCAGCACCTCGATAAATCCATGAATCGAGGTGAGCGGCGTGCGCAGCTCGTGGGAAGCGTCGGCGATAAACCGACTCATCTGTTCTTTGGCTTCGCGCTCAGCCTCGAATGACGCCGCCAATCTGCCCAGCATGCCGTTGAACGATTCCGCCAGCCGGTCGATCTCTTCCTGCCCTTGCCGGGCAGGAAACCGTTCGTCCAGATTGCCCGCGTCGGTCCGTTCCACCGTTGCGACCATCTGCTGCAACGGCTTCAGCGTGCGCCGCAGCACCGGCAAATACAAGGCCAGGCCGCCGGTCAGCGCCCCCAGCGAAAGCACGGCAAATATGACCAATTGCTGAAGCACCACGGCTTTGAGCGGAGCGGTAGGCTTGCCGATCTGAATGATCCCGTTCAGGCTGCCCGGGCCCCCGACGGGACGAAAAACAAGCAGCTGCTCGGTGCCTTCGGCGTCGCGAACGACACGGTACGGTTGCGAAGGGTTAGAAGAACGCCTAGTTGTCAGCACATTCGTATAGTCCGATTCCGACAGCTGTGGCGATATGGCGCCGTTGTTCGCTCCGGTAATATCGATGAAGCCGGCGTCTGTGCCGATAAACGCAAACGAAGTGTTCTCCAGAAAAAATACCGGGCCCCGCGGCTTCTCCGCTCCGTCGTTGGCGCCGCCGGGATTGTCATGCTGGATTCCGAAACCGAATCGCTCCATGATATCCTTCAGAGGCCCTCTGGCCGCTGCGGACATCGATTCCGCTTCATTCCGGTATAGAAAATCTTTCATAAGTACGTATTGCAGCACCCCGATCAGCATTAACAAAGCGGCCAGAATGAGGAGCGACCGCGCCAACAGCTGAAAGCGGAGCGAACGGCGGTTCAACCAGTGGGCAAAAGGGCGCCGCCCGCCGTTCATGGCAGATCGACCCTGTACCCGGCACCGCGCAGCGTGCGGATCAGCCGGTGTTCCTTGTCGTTCAGCTTCTCCCTTAGCGATCGGACATAGACCTCGACGATATTTTCCTCGCCCCCGAAATCATAGCCCCAAACCGCATCGAGTATCTTGGATTTGCTGAGGACGATCCCGTGATTGATGACCAAATACTTGAGCAAATCGTATTCCGTTGGCGAGAGCTCCAGCACCCTGTCCATGAAGACGATTTCTCTGCGGCGGTCGTCCAGCCGGAACGGCCCGAGCGCCACTTCGCCGAACAGGGAAGGGAACTGGTTCCGAAGTCTGGCCTCGATGCGTGCGAGCAATTCGTCAAAGCTGAACGGCTTGACCAAGTAGTCGTCCGCCCCCAGCTTGAGTCCTTTAACCCGATCCTCAACTTCATCTTTAGCGGTAAGCATGATCACGGCCATGTCCGCGCCTTTTTTTTTCAGGAGCCGGCACGTCTCGAATCCGTCCATGCCCGGTATCATGACATCCAATACGACAACGTGCGGCTGGAACTCCCCGGCGCGATTGACGGCGGTCATGCCGTCCGGTGCGGTTGCGATCCGGTAACCCTCCTCGACAAGTCCCATCTCCAAAAACTGCAGAATATGCGGCTCGTCGTCGACGAGCAAGATCCGTACATTTTTGTCGTTATTCATCGTAGTGCCTCCAAAGGTCGTCGCATGAATGAATTATACTTTGCCAAGCTGAACGTTCGCTGAATGCTCACTGAGCCGCGACTGAAACAAGCGTTCCTCTCCTTAATCAGTAGTGTAACAGAATCCTGGCGGCCGAGGAACGGTCAGAAAACCTTAAGCCGGGATTCAGCGGAAATTCAGCCGGCCCGGATATGATGCAGTTGTACAACAAAATCAACCGTTTCAGGAGGAAAGCAAAATGAAAAAAAGTTTAGTGGCGGCAAGCGTGGTGGCTATTGCTGTAGCGGCAGGCAGCGGCACATGGCTGACAGGGAACGTCAATGCGGCGGAAGCGGTCCAGAAGATCGCGGGGCACTTTGGAGGAAAAGGCGGTCCGGGACATAGTCAATTCGAAGCGGCGGCGCTCAACAACGCGGATATGGCAAAGCTGCTGGGCCTTACGGCCAACGAGCTCGCCGCGCAGCTCAAGTCCGGCAAGTCGCTTGCGTCGATCGCCGGCGAACAAAAGGTCAGCGTCGATGACGTTACCGCACAAGTTGCAAAAGCGCTGACTGCAGGGCTGGACAAGCGGCTGGCGGACGGTGCGATCACTCGGGCGCAGTATGATGAGGAGAAGGCCGAGCTCGCCACGAAGGCTGCGGAAATCGTGAGCGGCACGTTTAAGGGCAAAGGAGATCGCCGCAGCGGCGGCGACCATGGCTCCCGCGGCGGACACGGCGTTGACGGCGATGACCGCGGGGAAGAAGAAGAAGAAGTCGGCGATGCCGGTTCCTCGACATCCGCGTAATGTGAACAGCAATAGGAGGGTCGCTCCGAGGGGCGACCCTCCTATTGCTGTTCAGATCACGATGCGGACGACACAAATTGATCAATTTTCAAACACATTTTTTGATATATTACGAAACGGGCTTTATAATGGTTTGTACGGGACGGACATCACGTCTCAAGCAACAATTTTTCAGATTCGCTTTTTTACATTCGCAAAAAGGGGCGTCACGAATGACAACCATGTATCTGCTCATTGTCACCATTGTGTTATTTGCATTGTTTCTCGCGTTGGAGCTGGCCGCCAAAAATAAAGTGAAGCGGCTCTTGCATGCAAGAACACAAGACGACCGGTCAAAACGGGTGGAATGGAGCCGACGTTCCAACCGATTGAGGCTGGCCTGGATCGCATCGCTGGCCGGCGTGCTTGTAAGCGGTGCTGTGACCTTTGCGGGCGGCGGTCCAAAGGAATACAGCTTATCGGATATTCACGGATTGGGCTATTCACCGGACGGACAGCGATTGTACATCCCTGCCCATAACGGTATCAAGGTTTATTCACAGGGGGCCTGGTCCGAGGGGCCGGGAGAAAAACATGATTATATGGGCTTTTCCGCGGTCGACGACGGGTATTACAGCAGCGGCCACCCGGCTCCCGGCTCGAATGCGAAGAACCCTTTCGGCTTGGTGAAAAGTACGGACGAAGGAAAAAGTTTCGAGCCGCTCTCATCGTATGGAGAAATCGATTTTCATCTCATGAGCGCCAGCTACCGGAAGCACACCGTTTACGCGTTGGATCCGATGCCTATGTCCGGCTCAAAAACCGCATTCGATTCCGGCGGGCTGTACTATACCCTGGACGAAGGGAAAACATGGACGAAAAGCGGCGCGGCGGGAGTTGCCGGGCAGCCGATTGCGCTTGCCGTACATCCTTCCGACGACGCGATTGTCGCTATAGGGTCTTCGGAAGGATTGTATCTCTCCAAAGATTATGGGCAAACCTTTGAAGCAATGCTGCCCGGAAGCCAGGTGACTTCTCTGTTCTTTACCGAACAGGGAGATTTGTTCGCGGGAGCATACAAGTCGGGGGCCGTGCTGGTTCGAGTGGACGTGAACACCAAGACGACGACGGAGCTCGTGATTCCCGCGCTCACAGAGGATTCTATCGCCTATTTCGCGCAAAACCCGGCAAACGAAAAGGAATATGCCTTCGCAACCTTTAATCGCGATATGTATTTATCGAACGATCAAGGAAAGAGTTGGACCCGGATTGCAAGCCAGGGCCGGACGATTTCGCTGCAGCAAAAAGAATAGTTCACTGACGACAGCATGACGCCGCCCGACCATTGGGCGGCTTTTTTCTTATGCGCGCGGTTCGCTTGTCGAATCGACATTGCCTCAAAGTGGATTTGTAATGAGCAATATTAGAGGAAAATAGAGGATCAACCCGTTCTAATCCAAATGTACTTGTGATAAAGTTAGGATGACCCGATGAAGCAACGCTCGCGGACTTTCAGCGGAATCAGAGTACATAGGAGGCGCAGGTTGGACAACATTATCCGTTCCTACACAGAAGATGTGGAATCCGTTTACCATACATGGTTCTTGAATGACGACAGCAGACTGAAAGGGTTTCGGACGATAAGAAAAAGTCTGCTGAACGTTATTCGAGAGATTGAAGCCGGTGAATTCGGCAATGACTTCAAAGGCTCCAGTCTGGAGACGGTCATTACCGCCATTTCGGAGCAAAAGCAGCTGTTCGAGGGAGCCGCGCATGCTTTCTTTTGGAAGCCGAAATTGCGCATACCCGATATCTATGAGAATGACGTGAACAAGAGGGCGTTCGGAAGATTTTTGAGCGCATGCCTGGACACGGCGAGTGAAGCTCAGGTTTTGGCGGAAATTCACAAGCTTGACGGACTCGGCATTAAGGGGCTGGGTCCCGCCGTCGCCAATATGCTGTATTTTCTGCATCCCACTCTGTTTCCGCCTTTCAACACGGCCATTGTTAACGGGTTTAATGTGCTGTTCAATCGAAAAATGAAGCTGGGCTCCTGGCAGGCTTATCTGGAAATGCGGGACGTCGTTATGGAACAAAACAAGCTTTACCGCGATGCGCTTTCCAAGGATCTTGGCGCTATTGCGGGGCTGTTGTACGAGATCGGGTCAAATCGTATGGTCATTGCGGAGAATGCCGTACAAGTGCTGGAGAGCGACCGCGAGAAGCAAACAAAGGCCAATTCCAAAAGACACAAAGAAGTGATGCAGGATGAGCTGGAAGAGAATACGCATACGGAAATGCAATACTATCTGGCTAAATTGGGGAGGTCGTTGGGTTACCGGGTGTGGATCGCCCGAAATGATCACAATCGGGAGTGGAACGGCGAGCGGCTGCGGGAGTATTCGCTCAAAGAGCTGGATTTGCCCTATCTGACAAAACCTGTATATGAAACCGTGTCGCTGATCGATGTCCTTTGGTTAGATCAGAACAATACCATCGTAAGCGGTTTTGAAGTCGAGAAGAGCACTTCCATTTACTCCGGAATATTGCGCTTGAATGATCTATCCATATCCGTGCAAGGAAATCACCACTTTTATCTCGTTGCGCCGGAAAGCAGAGAGAGGGAAATCAAGGCCCAGCTTCTGCGTCCTTCATTCAGGAATCTGGATACCTTGTCGATCTCGTACATCTTGTTTAAAGATTTGCGCTGCGACTGCGATGCGATGTGCAAATTCGGACTCGATGTTTCCGTGCTGCATAAAATATGCAAGGCCGTATAACGGCTCATTTGTTGGCTGTTTTAACGACACTAATTGTTTTGGAGGCTACGGGATGAAAATCGACGCGATGACGTTCAGGAACGATCCGATGCTTAAGCTATTGCTTATCTCAGGTACGATATTGCTGTACCTGGGTGTCGCAGCCGCCTATTTCGATGAATGGTGGCATGCGGATCAGAGGGTGGAGACATTTTTTACGCTTCCGCACGCCGTCCTGTATGCGAGCATTTTTCTTAACGGCATGTTAGTGCTTTCTTACGTTTTGCTGCAATGCAACAAGATTGGTCGGTTCGCGCCGGCGCGAATTCCGGGGAGCAGCGGCTTAGCGTTGGCTGGAACCGGCTCGCTGTTTCAGTTGTGCGCGGGATTGTTCGATATGGTCTATCATGATTTAGTCGGCTTCGACGTCAGCATATGGAGTCCTCCCCACTTGCTCGCGATTTTCGGAGGCGTTCTATCTGCCGTAGGTTTTGCCGGCTTATGGCAAAAAGTTTCTATTATTGGGTATATCTTTGCATCGGCGGCTGCGGTCAATTTCGGACAATTCGCATTATCGGAATTTTTTGTGGATGGCGCTCAATTCCAGAGCCGGTTCAGCACAGTGCCCGCTTATTATCCGATCCTGATCGGGTTAATTATGGGGTTCGTTCTGACGGCATCGTGGATTCAATTGGGAAAATCGTGGGCTACGCCTATCCTGTTCCTTTCTTTCGTTACGCATGTATTGGTATGGGCGGCATGGTCACCGACCAAGCTATCCATTGAATTTTCGTTTCCCGCTGCCATCTTTGCTGCCGGGGCGATCGCCGACTTATGGGTAAGGCAAAAAAGAATAAGAAACGATTTTATGATCGGACTTTTGTTCACCGCACTGGCAAGTTCAATTATCGTATGGATTGCGGAAGCCTCTTCTTTTACTTTGGCTCAATTTCTTTTTGCTGCTGCCGGCTCGGTGGCAGCGGCGGCAGCCGGATACTTTCTGGCTTCAAAGTTGAAGGAAGGTGAACAATATGCGTAATAAAATCGTCGGTTTATCCGGATTGTTGTTTGTTCTGTTGTCTCAGAGTGCGCTGGCCCATGGTTCGGATTCGAATGCCGCTCCCGACATGCACCCTTTGCTTGTAGCCCTTGAGTTTGCCGTAATCGCGCTATTGGGCTACAAATTAGCAAAATGGTTATCCGGGATAGGCAGATAGCTTCATAACCATAGCTGGCAAAGGAGATGGGCCATTTGAGAAAACAATTGCTGTTGTTAATTGCGGTCGGGGTGCTGGTTGTGGCGGCCATTCTCCAGCCTAACAGCATCAATAAAGAAAAGACGGCGAGGATCGGCTTTCAAGCGCCGGAGTTTGAGCTCAAAGCATTGGACGGAGGGTCCTATTCGCTGGCTTCGCTGAACGGCAAACCGGTCCTTATCAATTTCTGGGCTTCCTGGTGCAATCCATGCCGACTAGAGGCGCCGGAATTGGTGCGCCTTTATGCGAAGTATAAAGGTCAAATAGAAGTTTATGCCGTAAATTTAACGTCCGACGATACGGTGAAAGGGGCCGCCGCCTTTGCCGAAGAGTTCGGATTCACTTTTCCCGTCTTGCTGGATGAGAAGGGAACCGCGTCGAAAAGCTACAAAATCAAATCGATACCGACGACTTATTTCGTAGACGGAAACGGACAGATACTGGACGTTGTGACAGGCCTCGCATCTCCCGACACCTTGGAAAAGCTGATCATTCGCGCGATCGAAGCGTCAAGGGAGGCCGTCTGATGGTAGATGTCCTGTCGCTTGGGCCGTTGCTGATTCGATTAAGTTGGTTGTATTTGGGAATATCTGCTTTGGCCGCGTTTTGGGTGATGAAGGCCGTGCTGAAACGGAAATCTCCTGAAGATTTACAAATCGTAGACGTTCTGTCGAACGGCTTGATTTGGGGTATATTGATCTGGAAAGTCAGCCCGGCCTTTACGGACCCGTCTTTATTGGCAAACCCTTTTACGTTGATTGTTTATCCCGGCACCGCATTGGGTGTCAGATTAGGCATGCTCGCGGCACTTTTGTACACGGTGTACTCCGTTTGGAAAAGAAGTATCGATTGGAAAATAACACTGGATACTTTAACCATAGGCTGGATTGCCGCATCGATCGTGTTTTTGCTGTCCCATTGGCAGTACGGAACGGCGACGGCGCTGCCGTGGGGGATTTCCATTTCGGATCCGGCATTCCGTTACCATCCGGTCAACGTCTATAAGCTTATACTGCTCGCCGCGCTTGCTTGGAGTCTGAGAAGGCTTGTTGTAGGACAAGGCAAGGTGGCGCAACACGGGCTTGTCGGTTATGGGGTCGTCAGCCTGTTCGTCTCCTTATTCGAACCGAAAGCGGCGGTTTTATTGGAGCTGTCGAAGGCTCAGCTCATCGCGGTCATAACCGTCATCGCGGGTTTTGCCGTCGGGATCGCGATGCGATATTTGAATTCGCCGAAGCGACAATCTCTTTAACTGGAATTGACTTACCCATCGCCCCATTATTTTTGAACCGGCAAGACCGTGTAAAGGATCCACTTTCCATCAACGCTGGCCGCAATGCTTGTCGTATTTTTAACTTCATGAAGCACGGTGCCTTTCGGCAAGAACGTAGCGTCGCCGTCTTGCATTTGATACGAGGGGTCCTTGCCGCTTCCGACAATTTGGAACTTTACCTCGCCGATCTTGGCCCCGATATCATCGCTGTCGACCTCTTCAAGCGATTTCCGGTAAGTGACGCCTCCCCACATAATCGCATCCAAATAAGAACCTGTGCTGATTGTGCTTTGGACGGGGCCGGGTTGGTTTCTTTGCTCAATGATGACCGAATTCGTTTTCCCGTCCCACTTCACGTCTGCATCCAGCGCCTCGGCTACGGACCGGATTGGAACCATTACACGACCCTTATCATCATAAGGAGCAACATCGGAACGGATTTCTTTGCCGTTGATGAAAAGCTTGATCGGCTTATCCGCCAAGGCCATATTAACGGACGATAGCACCAATAGACTGAGACCGGCGGCTGCAAGCCATTTCTTCTTCATGTTAAACAACCTCCCACTATAAAGTAATGTTTTCTCCTGTTTTCTCGCTCATTCTCAGTATT